>MWAX01000042.1 GCA_002068775.1 Actinobacteria bacterium ADurb.Bin346
AAAGTTTACTTTGCAGGCAGCCCTGGGCTCATGTCCAGTCTGAAAATAAAATATGACGATGACCTGGTTTCAGGAATTACTAAACAGGGCAAAACACCGGTTTTATTTGCTGATAGTGAAAAAATAATTGCTGCAGCTTCAATTGCAGACACAGTGAAAGACAGCAGCAGGCAGGCAGTGAAAGAGCTCCATAAGCTTGGGATAAAGGTAATAATGATTACAGGAGATAACCGAAACACTGCAGAATATATTTCCGGGATTGTGGGGATAGACCAGACTTATTCTGAAGTTCTTCCGGGAGATAAGGCAATAAAGATCAGAGAGCTTCAAAAGAAAGGTCTAAATGTTGCAATGGCCGGAGATGGCATAAATGATGCTCCGGCGCTTGTTCAGGCTGATGTTGGAATTGCAATGGGCACAGGGACCGATGTTGCTATAGAGTCAGCAGATATAACCCTGCTGGCAGGGGATATAATGAAAATACCACAGGCAATAAAGCTGTCCAAAAGAACAATGCGGACTATCAGGCAGAATCTTTTCTGGGCTTTTATTTATAATATTGTGGGGATTCCTGTTGCGGCAGGCTTATTTTATCCTCTTTGGGGAATATTTTTAAATCCGGTTTTTGCCGGCCTTGCAATGGCTTTCAGCAGTGTATCAGTAGTGATAAATTCACTTAGACTGCGGTTTGCGAAGTTATAAGCAATGAGCTGAAAGAATAAGGTAACAAATAAAGGGATTAAAATAAATATTCATTGGGGTTTCTTGCATTGCCTTTAACTCTCACTTCAAAATGAAGGTGCGGTCCGGTAGTATACCCGGTTGTGCCAACATATCCTATTATCTGGCCTTTCTGGACATGCTGTCCCGGGGTCACATTAAAACCTGAAAGGTGTGCATAGAAAGTTGCAATGCCGCCTCCGTGGTAAACAAGGACTGCATAACCATAACCCCCTTCATACTCTGCCTTGATGACCTGTCCGGAATCTGCGGCTATGACCGGAGTGCCGACCGGTGCAAAAATATCTATTCCATTATGCATTCTTTGCCGGCCGGTTGTAGAGCTTGTCCTGTAGCCGAAACCTGAAGAAAGTCTGCCATTTGTTGGCCAGAGCATTTTACCTGAAGGGGCAACACCATAATCATATCCGGTGAGAATATTTGATATCTCTGTTTCCTTGGCAGTAAGCTGATTTTCCATTGCAATAAGCGCATCTTTATTTGCCTTCGCTACTGAAAAAAGTTCAGATTTCTCTTCATATATCAGCTCTATTTCTTCTTTTTTTTCTTGAGATAACCTGAGCAGTTCATCGACTTTTTGCTGCTCAGTTTTAAGCTGGTCCCGAAGGTCAAGGACATTGTTGCTTATTTGAAGCAGCTTGGATTTTTTTTCCTTGATATCATAAATTATTTCGATATCCTGTTTAAGAAGTATGTTCATGAGTTTTAACCGGGAGACAAATTCTACGAAATCTTCAGTTTTGAAAAACACGTCCAGAATACTGCGGCTATTATTTTTATAAATCTCAGCTACTCTAAGGTTAAGAACTGATGTTTTTTCTGCAAGCTCTTCTTCAATCCGGCTTATATCCTGTTCATTTTTTATCAGGCGGATTGTAGCTTTATCTATGCTGCTCTTAATTTCTGCATGTCTTGAATTTAATTCTTCAAGCTCGCCGAGCGCTGATAGAAGCTTTTTTTCCACCTGTCCCACCTGCTCTGCATAAGCATCCTGCTCTTTCTGTGCCTCTTCTATCTTTTTCTGAGTCTCCTCTTTTTCTTTTTTAATAAGATCAAGGTCTGCGCCACCTGATTCAGCAGCAATATAGCCCGGAGCAGCAAAGTAATTAAATGCTGATAAAATAAAAAACGCTATAACCGCTGCTGTAACAAGCCTTTTAAGAATGGCTTCATATTTTGTTTTTTCCGATAAAAACATATTAATTCTTTTATCCAATAAAACTCTTTTTCTCATATCTGATATAATTTACAATAATAAATTATTTCCATTTATCCGGCAGCGCTGCAAAGAGCAGTAAATAGATTATCATATCAGCTGGAATATGAAGATAACTTATTGATTACATAACCTACAGGATATAATAAATGTTATAAATTGTAAATTTTTCATTCCGGAGGAGCAATGCAAAAAAAAGGATTTGATAATGAAAAATACCTGAATGAACAAACCAGAGCAATAGTTGAAAGAGTCGGTAAATTCGATAAACTGTATCTCGAGTTTGGCGGGAAACTCTGCTATGATTATCATGCCGCAAGGGTGCTCCCGGGTTACGATCCCAATGTTAAAATAAGACTTTTACAATCTCTTAAAGATAAAATAGATATTATTTTATGTATTTATGCCGGGGATATAGAAAGCGGCAGAGTAAGAGGGGATTTCGGGATCACTTATGATATTGCTACTCTAAAACTGATCGATGATCTGCGCAGATGGGAACTTGACATACTTGCAGTTATTATTACAAGATACACAGGGCAACCAGCTGCAGATATTTTTAAAAACAAACTGGAAAAGCGTGGTGTGAAAGTTTATCTGCATCACCCGATTGAAGGCTATCCGGCAGATGTTGATATAATATGCAGCAGGAATGGTTTTGGAAAAAATGAATACATTCAAACCTCCAGGCCAATAGTTGTTGTGACAGCCCCGGGGCCAAATAGCGGGAAATTATCAACGTGTCTTTCACAATTATACCATGAGCATCTGCTTGACATTAATGCCGGTTACGCAAAATTCGAGACTTTTCCCATATGGAACTTGCCGTTAAAGCACCCTGTAAACATTGCATATGAAGCAGCGACTGCAGATATTTGTGATTTCAATCTTGTGGATCCGTTTCATTTAAGTGAGTATGATATAACAGCAGTTAACTACAACAGGGATGTTGAGAGCTTTCCAATTTTAAAATTAATAATAAGCAGGATAATGGCAGGGAAAAAATTAAAAATGCCAATGTACAATTCCCCGACTGACATGGGGGTAAATCGTGCAGGTTTTGGGATTACTGATGATGCTGTCGTGAGGAAAGCTGGAATGCAGGAGCTGATAAGAAGATATTTCAGATATAATACCGAATACATCATGGGACTTGAGAAAAAAGAAACTGTTGACAGAGTTGCTCTTTTAATGGAAGAGCTGGGAGTAAAAGTGACGGACAGGAAAGTAGTGAATATTGCGAGAAAAAGTGCTGAAGAAGCTGAAATTTGCGGAAAAGGTAATGCCGGAATATTTTGTGGCGCCGCCCTCGAGTTTAAAGACGGGAGGATAGTAACAGGTAAAAACTCAAAGCTTATGCATGCAGCTTCAAGTCTTGTCCTGAATGCAGTCAAGGTGCTTGCCAATATTTCTGACGAAATACTGCTTCTTTCACCGCAGGTGATAGACCAGATAGCAAAACTGAAAAAAGGCATTTTTGAAACAGATTCTGAAAGCCTGGATCTGGAAGAAACGCTTATTGCTCTTTCAGTCAGTGCAGCTACCAGCCGTACTGCCGAACT
>MWAX01000043.1 GCA_002068775.1 Actinobacteria bacterium ADurb.Bin346
ACCAAGCGATGAGTCGCACGAGACATATATCACATTGGTATTCTCTTCACCGAGCCTGACAAGCCCGTCTGAAAATCTTTTTCTCGGGTCTTCTGTTATCACCTGATTTATATTATTTGCCGTTTCACTGCTTTGGCTGTTATTTTGCAACTCTATCAAGCTCCTTTCTCTTTTCATCTTCCACAAGAGTTATTGCATTATCAATCTCGCTGTTTTCGCAATGCCAGTGGTGGAACTGGAATTTTGCTTCACCATATGGCAGCCCTTTACACTTTACAGTATCTGCAACTACGCAGGATGGTTTATCCTTAATAAAGGGTACCGATGAAAGAGCCTGGTATATCTGGTTAAAATCATGTCCGTTAATTGTTTTTACTGCCCAGCCAAAGGCTTTAAACTTTTCCTCAAGCGGCGAGCTGTCCATTATATCCCGCGTAGCTCCATTTACCTGCAGCCCGTTTCTGTCTATTATTACGGTAAGATTATCTGTTTTGTGGTGTGCTGCAGCCATGGCAGCCTCCCATACACTTCCCTCAGCACTTTCTCCATCACCCAGGACTGCAAATACCCTGTAGTCTTTTTTATCAAGCCTTGCAGCAAGTGCGATTGCATTTGCAACAGGGAGGCCATGCCCAAGCGAGCCTGTTGAAAATTCTATACCCGGAAGCCTTTTTTCTTCAGGGTGCATAGCTACAGGAGAATCAAAAGTGTTGTACCTATAGAGCACTTCCTGGCTAAAATACCCCTGGTCAGCAAGGACAGAATAAAGGGCAAGACACTTATGTCCAGCAGAGAGAATGAACCTGTCCCTGTCAGCCCATTTCGGATTTTTCGGGTCATGTCTTAAAATCCTGTTGTAAATTACTGTGATTATATCCAGACTTGAAAATGCGCCGCCTATATGACCTTCTCCGTTTCGCATCATTTTAAGAATATTTTTCCTGCATCTGTATGATTTCTCTATCAGGTCCCTGATATCTTTTTCAGAAAGTCTTTGCATCCGGAAATGATCCTCCCTAATATAATTGTGATTATTGTCAAAATATAAACAGGTATAAATTATACGCAATTAATTGCACAATTGCAAAAAAGTTATCCGATTTTCTTCTCTTTTTCTTAAAATAAAAAATGTGATAATATCATAACTTCGGATTGAAAAAGCAAAAATAAAGAATATAAAAAATGTCCAGATATAGAAGAAAACAAAAGAATAAAATCAAAAAAAGTGTCCCGCTGTGGATAAAAATATTAATCGCTCTTTTTATGATTTTTATAATTTCAGGCATTGCAGTCGCTGGCGCAATCGGTGGTATTGCATTTACCACTGCAACTGCTGTTGCCTCTTTTATTGATGATTTGCCCGACCTTGAGGAATATGCGCCGACACAGGGAGCCCTGACCTCAAAAATATATGCTTCAGACGGGACTTTGATAGCTACTTTTCACGGAGAGGAAAACAGAGAGCTCGTCGGACTGAAGGAAATGCCGAAAAACCTGATAAATGCGGTAATATCTATTGAAGATGAAAGATTTTATAAACACAGGGGAGTCGACTTTGAGGGCATTGTAAGAGCATTCCTTATCAATCTGCAATCGGGGGAAATAGTTGAGGGCGCAAGCACAATAACACAGCAGGTCGTGACAAGCGTATATATACCGCAGGGCAAAACCATTGTCACTTATGATAGAAAAATAAAGGAAGCTGCGCTTGCTTATCAGCTTGAGAAAATATATACAAAAGATGAGATACTTGAAATGTATCTTAACACTATTTATCTTGGCGAAGGTGCATATGGTGTACAGGCTGCGGCAAAGGTATATTTTAATAAAGATGTCGAATACTTGAGTTTGTCTGAATGCGCAACCATAGCAGGGCTGATTCAGTCTCCGGGGTATCTTTCACCTTATATAAATAAAAAAGCTTCACTTAAACGAAGAAATATTGTGCTTGACAAGATGCTTGAACTGGGTTACATCAACCAGAAAGACTATGAAAATGCCATCAATTCATCAATAAACCCCCAGAGACCCTTTCAGGAAACTGAAAAAGGTTTTGCTCCGTATTTCGTGGAATATGTCAAACAAATACTTATTGAAAAATATGGTGTAAATAAAGTGTTTAAAGGCGGTTTTAATATCTACACTACTCTTGACCCGACGATGCAGGTGGCGGCAGAAGATTCAATCAACCAGATCCTTTATGATCCTGAGGACCCTGCTGCTGCGCTGGTCGCGATGGATCCAAAAACCGGTTATATAAAAGCCATGGTCGGCGGCAAGGATTTCGGGGACATGAAGTTTAACCTTGCAACCCAGGCAAAAAGACAGCCCGGCTCCACTTTCAAGGTATTTGCATTGATTGCTGCGCTTGAGCAGGGGGTCAGCCCTTATATCACTTTTAATCCTAACGGCACACTTATTTATGATATTGTCGGCAGCGAGCCCTGGAAAGTTTCCAATTATGAGGGCACCAGATATGATACAAATGAAATGACTCTTCTTGATGGGACTGTCGGTTCAGTAAATGTTGTGTATGCCCAGCTTATAATGAAAATCGGCGGCTACATAGTATCCAAAGTTGCAAACGACATGGGCATCGAAACTCCTCTTGAAGGGTTTCCTGCTATAGGGCTTGGTGGCTTGACAACTGGCGTATCTGCGCTTGAAGTTTGTAACTCATTTGCAACTATAGCAAATTACGGCGCTAAGCATGAGCCCATTGCCATACTCAAAGTAACAGACAAAGATGGTAAAACAATAGATGAATTTAAGCCTGAAAGCAAACAGGTGATATCAGCAATAAACGCTTACAGGGCAATAGAAATCATGAAGCAGGTCATGCAGAGAGGAACAGGCACCAGGGCAAAATTAGCTGACAGGCCATGCGCAGGAAAAACCGGCACAACACAGGAAGCTGAAAATGCCTGGTTTACGGGCTTTACCACAAATCTTGCTGCTTGTGTATGGATGGGTTATCCTGAAGTCAATAAGAAAATGGGAGTCATCCATGACATGCGGGTACAGGGCGGAGCGCAACCAGCCATGATATGGAAGCTTTTTATGGAAAGAGCTACAGCGAACCTGCCGGTGGAAGATTTTGTTAAACCGGAAGATACGACAATTTCAGTACAGATAACAGTTAACCCTGAAACAGGTGAAGTCGCAGTGCCAAACAGATTCACTCCTTCTGAACAGATAACCATGGCAAATTACAAGTATGGCTCAGAGCCAAGGACACAGGCGCCGATACTGCCTGAAGATATACCCCTGCTTCCCAATGTGACGCTTATGCCCATGGCAGATGCCAACAATATTCTTTTCCAGGCAGGTTATACGCATGTGGAATTCATAAGAGAGCCCTACGCTGAAGTCCCTCCAGGGTATACCCACAGAATGGATCCCATGTTTGACACCCCGGTTGAGAGAATAAGGAATATTAAAGTCTGGTACAATCCGTAATCTTTTTAATAACCTCTTTTTTTTGGTCTTATGTAAAGAAAATAGACAAAAAGAAAAATTGCAACAGCTCCAATCACAGAAGCCCCCACAACTATGCCCAGCAGATATGACGGGAAAGATTCCTGGACTGCCACATCAAAAATAATATCTGTTTTTGTGGTTTCATCTATAACCAGTGGAATGGAAATCTTGTATTGGCCGCCCCTGGTCTTGCCTGCAAGTTCAAAATCAACTGAAAAATCTGATTCAGCATTGGGTTTTACTGCAGGGCTGCTGCTTAATTTTGCTGATTTTATTATTTTATTATCCAGGTTACTGCTGTCAAAAGCTGACATATCTACAGATACCGTGCTTAAAGCATCACTCCTGGAAACAATTGTAAATTTTCCTGCAGCAACATTGGAATCTTTCTCAAAATTAATTTTCTGCTGAGCCTGTTTTACCTGGAATTCTTTTTTGAATTTTACTTCTGAAAAGACCGGGGCAT
>MWAX01000044.1 GCA_002068775.1 Actinobacteria bacterium ADurb.Bin346
AAGATTATCAGATATCTCGTAGCATAAAATATCCTTTGCCTGTCTATATGGATACATTGTGGTAAGATATACTGCCCTTTCTGAAAAAAGCGGAGTAAATGAGCAGTTGGGCTCAAGGCCAACGGCTCTGTCAAGAGCATAGTAGAACTTTCCAAGGCTGTCTTTTACCTTGTAGCGGTAAAACTTTACAGGACCAAATACTGTAATTAGGTGCCTTAGCACTTTTGCCTTTTTGGTAAGTCTTTTTTCCTTTAGTATTTTTCTTTCCTTTGCCTCAAATACTTTTTTTACAAGCTCTTTTGCTGCAGCACTGGTTTTTTCTTTTATTTCTCTTTCAATGTCATCAATACTATCCAGCTTATCCACATCTACAAAAACTGTCACACTTACTGTATTATTATTCATACGGCTCGCTTTCTAAGACTAATTGCTAATTGGTTGTTAGCTTTTTATTTTAGCTTAGAAGTGAGCCTTATTTAAATATTTTTTTATTTTTTAAAAAGAACCAGGATTGGGACACATCCACAATATTACAGACACAGCCTCAAAGGTATAGGCTTACAGGTTTTGGCTGTTTAAACTTTATTTAAAAACATATTAATGGCGCGCCTGAGAGGATTCGAACCTCCGACCTTTGGTTTCGTAGACCATTGCTCTATCCGCTGAGCTACAGGCGCAAAGTGTAGCTTTTAAATGTTAGAGAATCTCTAAAAATTTATCAATGCAGATATAGTGTCAAAATCTCTGGCGGAGAGGGAGGGATTCGAACCCCCGGAGGACAAAGCCCTCAACGGTTTTCAAGACCGCCGCTTTCAACCACTCAGCCACCTCTCCTGAAATTACAGATTATAGCATACCTGTAAAATTATAAAATAACATCAATCTTTATTCTTTATAACTTCCATTCCGCCCATATATTTTCTAAGTATATCCGGAATTATCACATTTCCTTTGCTGTCCTGATAGTTTTCCATAATTGCCATCATCATCCTGCCAATTGCGCAGGCAGTGCTGTTCATAGTGTGCACCAGTCTCTTTTTATCTCCATCCTTAAACTTGATGTTTAATCTTCTTGCCTGAAAGTCTGTGTCATTGGAGCATGACGCAATTTCCCTGTAAGTGTTCTGTGAGGGTATCCAGGCTTCAAGGTCATACTTTTTAGCATTTGGGGTTCCTATATCTCCAGTGCACATGTTCATTATCCTGTAATGCAGCCCGAGACCTTTTACAATATTTTCAAGCGTTTCCCTTAACATCTCATAATCATCCCAGCTTTTATCCGGATGTGAAAAAATAAACATTTCTATCTTGTCAAACTGGTGCACCCTGAAAAGTCCTCCCATATCTTTTCCGTAGCTTCCAGCTTCCCTCCTGAAACAAGTTGAATAAGCGGCATACTTTAAAGGCAGCAAGTTTACGTCAAGGATTTCATCTGCATGATATGCGCAGAGCGGAACTTCCGCTGTCCCGATAAGAAACAGGTCATCAAGTTCCATTTTATAGTACTGCGAAGCCTCCACAGGGAAAAAACCTGTCCCGTACATGGCTTTTTCTTTAACCAGCACCGGTGGAATAAGTGGTGAAAAACCTTTTTTTATAAGCAGGTCAAAGACATACAGTATAAGCGCAAATTGCAGCCTGACAGCATCATTTTTTAAAAAAATAAATCTTGCGCCAGATATTTTAGAAGCTCTTTCTTCATCTATAATGCCAAGCGCACTTCCGATTTCAATATGATTCTTTACTTTAAAATCAAATACAGGTTTATCTCCGACAAAATAAGCAACAACATTGCCGCTTTCATCCCTGCCTACTGGCACCGATTCATGAGCAATATTAGGATATAGGGACATCCTGTCTGAAAACTCTTTTTCTTTTTCTGAAAGCCTCTCCTCAAGACCTTTCAATTCATTATTTAAATTTTTCATTCTGGCAATCATTTCCTGCTTTTCCTGGCCTGAAAGTAAAGGAACTTTCTTAGAGGCTTCATTTTTTTCTGCTCTTATTTTATCAACTTTAAAAATCAGTTCCCTTCTCTCAGCATCAAGTTTAAGATCGTCGTCAACGTCTATTTTCATTTGTCTGTTTTTAATCTCAGTCTTAAAAATATCAGGGTTTTTTCTTAAAAGTTCAAGATCAATCACTGACCAGTTCCTCCATTTAACAATTTATAAAAAGATAATATTTTATACAGCAGAGTTATCCTGACCACACAGGATATGAACCAAGAAGCTTCACGAGGTATACTTTATTGCGAAGACTTTCTAAAGCCTCATATATTTCCCTGTCATGCACATGACCCTCCATATCAATCATAAATACATAATCTCCAAGATCCTTTTTTGCAGGCCTGGATTCCAGACGGGTCAGGTTTATCTCCCTTTCAGCAAATTCTTTCAATATATTAAAAAGACTTCCTGGCTTATCCTTCTTTAAAAAACAGACAATTGAAGTTTTATCTGTTCCGGTCCTTTTAGCAATATGATTTCCTATCACAATAAATCTTGTCTTGTTTTCCTTATTGTCTTCTATATCGCTGACAAGGATTTCAAGCCCATAAATCTCTGCAGCCGTTTTTGTCCCTATTGCTGCTCTGTCCTCATCGGAAATCTCTTTAAGTTTCTTAACAGCTTCAGCGGTGCTGTTTGCCGCAATTATTTCCGCGTGCGGAAAATGCTGATTTAAATAAATCCTGCATTGCGCTGCGTGAGGATGGGATATTATTTTTTTTATATTCTCCAGATCCGCCTTTTTTATCCCTATCAGATGATGTTTTATCGGAATAGCTATCTCAGCAATTATTTTTGCTTCGCTTTCAAATGTCAGTACATCCTGTGTAAGATTGACTGAGCCCTCAATAGAGTTCTCTATAGGTATTACTCCATGGTCAGTTTCCCCCCTGTCAACGCTTCTTATTACTTCAGGGATTGTAGGATATGCAATCTTAATCACCTCAGGAACTGCTTTTCCTGCATAATCTGCTGCTGGTATTGTTTTTGAGAGATATTTTAATAATGCTTCTTCTGTAAAGGTGCCCTCAGGGCCCAGATATGAAATTTTTTTATAATGATTCATTTTGTCATTTCCGCACTTTCTTTTTTTAACAGAAGATTGAAATATTTTATATTAATTTGCTCATATTGAACTAATGTCTTTTTTTCGAGTTTACCAATTTTTTTTATTCAGCCAGATTTATTTCTCCATCATGATTTTAAAAACTACAACATTATTTGACATCAGCACTTCATTTTCAACAGGGCCCGCTTCTATTTTTAATTCACATTTCTTCCCCGGATGTGCGCTGAATCCGGAAAAAGTCACAGATTTCTGTTCAGACGGGTTAATAAGTTCAATTGCAGTTTCTTTAACTTCCGCTTTAGCCACACCCTGAATAGTGTAAGTTGCTTTTACTGGTACATTGTTTTCTGACACATTTCCCTGATTTTCGATATTTATAGTAACATTTATCTGGCTGCCTTTTTTAATAATAAGATAATTATCCTGCTCATTTAATATCTGCGGACTAAATATTACGCTCGGAGCAATTGTTGCAACTCCTCTGCGTTCAGTTAGATTTACAACTGATTTGAAATCAGCAATCATGCTTCCGACTTTTCCACTGTCAAGCAG
>MWAX01000045.1 GCA_002068775.1 Actinobacteria bacterium ADurb.Bin346
CGGTTATAAAAGACGTAAGGGGGCTTGGAATGATGATAGGCATAGAGCTTACAGAACCAGTAGCCGAAGAGCTTGTTTTAAAAGCTCTCGACGATGGACTGGTGATAAATAAGGTTTCACCGAATATATTACGGCTTTTACCGCCGCTTATAATTTCAAAAAAAGATATAGATATTTTCCTGAAATGGTTTGATATTAATATTGGCAAAATAAGCAAGACCTGATTTCCGGGATAAAAATAATTTTTAAAAACAGGAGAGACAGCCAAAAAAAGGCTGTAATAAAAGGGATTAAATGGCAGAAATAAAAAGTAAAATGGTAAAAAATAAAGATTTTCTTACTTTGAAAGATTACTCAGCTCATGAAATAATGCACATTATAGGTCTTGCTTCAAAATTAAAAAAAGATAGAAATCTTTACAAAGAACTTCTCAAAGGCAAAAACATTGCAATGCTTTTTGATAAGCACTCAACAAGGACAAGGCTTTCATTTGAAGCAGGGATATCACAGCTCGGGGGCAATTGCATATATCTTTCATCAGAAAATCTTCAGATGAAAAGGGGAGAAACCATTGAAGACAGTGCGCGCATGTTCGGAAGATATCTTGACGGCCTGGTTATCAGGACTTTTGCGCAAAAAACAGTTGAGGCTTTCGCAGAGCACAGCGGCATCACTGTGATAAATGGCCTGACAGACACATATCATCCCTGCCAGGCGCTTTCGGACCTTTTTACTATTTATGACGCCGGTCTGCTGGAAAAAAAGTTAAAATTTACTTATTTGGGTGACTGCAATAATGTTTCAAACAGTCTCATGATAGGCTTTGCCAAGCTTGGTCTTGATATTACAATAGGATGCAGCAGCAAATATGAGCCCGCCAGGGAGATCCTCGAATATATATCCGGCATCTCACAGGAAAGCGGAAGCAGGATAATATTAAAATATGACCCTGCTGAAGCAGTATCCGGTGCTGATATTGTTTATACGGATGTATGGGTCAGTATGGGCGATGCGCACTCTGATGAAAAAATTGCCGAGCTTTCGAAATTTCAGATAAATGAAAAGCTTCTTGCTTATGCCAGTCCGGATGTAAAAGTCATGCACTGTCTTCCGGCGCACAGGGAAATGGAAATAACATCAGAAGTTCTTGACGGTAAGCATTCAATAGTATGGGATCAGGCTGAAAACAGGCTTCATGCGCAGAAAGCGCTGCTTGTATTCCTTTATTCCGGATAAGACCATGTCTTATATATATCCTATTAATCCTAGAAAAAAACTGCAGGTGTAAAGCAGCCAGCAAGCCGGAAAAATACATTATATGGTCAAAGGGGATGATATCATAAATGAGCAGGGCAGAAAGATTAAAAACTATAAGGGAAATCATAAAAACCCGGAAGGTTTCTTCGCAGGAGGGGCTGATTGCAGAGCTGAAAAAGAGAGGATTTATTGTCACTCAGGCAACAGTCTCAAGAGATATGCGCCACTTAAATCTTGCGAAAGTCCGCGACGCAGACGGAAATGAATATTATTCTATTGGCGCAAAATACACAGGCGATATTCAGACAGATATAAGAAAATTAAAGCTGAAGCTCGAAGAGAATGTGATCTCAATTGACAGGGCAAACAATATAATAGTTATAAAAACAAACCCCGGAGAGGCGCAGGGGGTAGCAGCAGCGCTTGACAGTTCAAATTTTACAGAAATACTGGGTACTGTTGCCGGAGATGATACAATAATTTGCATTGCTGAAAATGACAAAAATGCTGAAAAACTTGTCGAATATTTTAGAAATTACTGATGAGGGCAGAAGGATTAAATATTTTGTGTAAAATAGATTTATTAAAATATTAAAAATAATAAAAAATTGCAGACAGCATAGCAGTTTGTCAAACAGAAAGGATTAAACTGAAAATGACGCAAAAAGTAATACTGGCTTATTCAGGCGGGCTTGATACTTCCGTATCAATAAAATGGATCAAAGAGAATTACGGCATGGAGGTGATCGCAGCTCTGATAGATTGCGGGCAGCCCGATGATTTAAGTGAAGCTCATGAAAGGGCACTGGCAAACGGTGCGCATAAAGCAGTTATAATAGATGCGAAAAAAGAGTTTGCTGATGATTTTATTTCTTTTTCAATTAAAGCAAATCTTAAATATGAAAAAAATTATGTTCTGGCAACTGCACTTGCAAGACCGCTCATTGTTAAAAAACTCGTTGAAATTGCAGAGCAGGAAGGAGCAGCTGCTATTGCCCACGGCTGCACTGCAAAAGGCAATGACCAGGTAAGGTTTGATGTAGGCATCAGGAGTCTAAACCCCGGATTAAGAATAATTGCGCCTCTAAGGGAATGGAAGATGACAAGGGAAGAGGAGATTGAATATGCAAAACAGCATGGAATCAGGACAACAGTTACAAAGAAATCTCCATACAGCATTGATGAGAACCTGTGGGGCAGGAGCATTGAGTGCGGAATACTTGAAGACCCCTGGACAGAGCCCCCTGACGATGTGTATTCCTGGTCAAAGATAACCAGACCTGCAGATGCATGGGAATATGCGCAAATAGAATTTGCCCATGGGGTGCCGGTTGGATTAAACGGAAAGAATATGGAAATGCAGCATATAATAA
>MWAX01000046.1 GCA_002068775.1 Actinobacteria bacterium ADurb.Bin346
ATTTCCTGTCCTGTGGCATCACCGCCGGCGTGAAGGACTCTTGCAAAACTGTGCCCGCCCTCTGTAGTAAGGCTGATTTCACCATTGGATATGTCAAATATGATTCCCAGCTCAACAAGGTCTTCAATCATTTTAGGAGCATTTTTTACAAGCTTGCGAACAGCATCACTGTCGCTTAAGCCCTGGCCGGCTTTAATCGTATCGTCATAGTGAACTTTCCATTTATCAGGTTTTTTAACTGCTGCAGCAATTCCGCCCTGCGCAAACCATGTCGTGGAATCAGATAAATTTGCTTTTGTAATCAATTTGACTTTTGCATGCTCTGAAATGCGGATTGCAGTGGAGAGGCCGGCGATGCCGCTGCCAATGACTATGCAATCCGAGTAGTCATATATTTTTTTAATATCTGTAAGATTTATTAAATATCTCTGAAACATATTATCTGTTGCCTGCATGAAGGCAAAGTTTTTATGGTTTATGTTATTTCCAGCATTTTTTCTATGGCTCCTCTTGCTTTTTCAATTATGTCTGCCGGAATCTTTATTTCAAATTTTTCTTCTTCAAGGGACCATAAGATCTTTTCGAGGTTTATCAGCTTCATATTGGGGCATATTATCTGTGCCTGAACAGGATAAAATATCTTACCGGGGTTTTCCTTTTTAAGTCTGTGGATAATGCCGATTTCAGTGCCTATTATAAATTCTTTAGCTTCTGATTGTTTGACGAAAGCAAGCATTTGTCCGGTGCTCAGCACATTGTCCGCAACTGCAGCAACATCAGGCGGGCATTCGGGATGAGCAAGAGCGACAGCATCAGGATGTTCTTTTTTTAAGGCGATTATTGCTTTTGCGCTTATCCTGACATGCGTTGGGCAAAATCCGTTCCAGAGAATCATTTCCCTGCCTGTCTGTCTCTGTACATAATACCCGAGATACTTATCAGGGATAAATATTATCTGTCTGTCTGCAGGTATGGAATTTACCACTTTTACTGCATTTGATGAAGTGCAGCAGATATCAGAAAGAGCTTTGACCCTGGCAGAGCTATTCACGTAGCAAACAACAATTGCTTCAGGGTGTTTTGCCTTAAGCGCCGATAGGCCGGACTCAGTCACCATGTCTGCCATTGGGCACCCTGCATCTTTGTCAGGAAGAAGCACTTTGCGCTCAGGAGAAATTATCTTTGCAGTTTCTGCCATAAAATGCACGCCGCAAAAAACTATTATCTTTTTCCTGATCCTGGAAGCCTCAATGCTTAACTGAAGTGAGTCACCAACGAAGTCTGCAATATCCTGGACTTCATCGATCTGGTAATTATGGGCAATGATGATCGCATCCTTTTCAGTCTTAAGCTTTACTATGGCATCAATCAATTTTACATTCTTATTCATAAAATCTTATTCATAAAATAATTGCTTAATTTTACATTTGAGTTTAAATTATATAAAAAAAAACTGATAAAAAAAACAAAGAATCCGGGAGGGCTATTGAAGGTCATCATCAGTGAAAAGGAAATCGCTGCCGACAGGATAGCAAAAATACTTTCAGGGAACGGGGCCAGGGAAGAAAAGCTTTATGGAGTTCCTGTTCACTACATTAAGTTTAGCGGCAGTGAGTGTGCAGTCATGGGCCTTAAAGGCCATATACTGCAGGTGGATTTTCCAAAGGAGTATTCCAACTGGTTCAAAGTCGATCCCGCGGATCTCATTGATGCAAAAATAGATAAGACCCCCATACATAAAAAAATTGTACAGGCGCTTAAAAAGATAGCGGAAAAAGCAGAAGAAGTTATAATTGCTACGGACTTTGACAGAGAAGGCGAGCTCATAGGCTATGACGCCTGGCAGGTCATGGATGAGAAAAACAAACTCTTTAAAGTAAAAAGAGCGCGCTTTTCAAGTATAACGCCTGTTGAGATAAACAGCGCGTTTTCAAAGCTTGAAAAAATTGACCAGAATCTTGCATTTGCAGGAAGAGCCAGGCAGGATATTGACCTTGTGTGGGGAGCTGTACTGACACGGTTTATTTCGCTTGCTTCATATCAGGTAAAAGACAGGTTCCTGTCAGTTGGAAGGGTACAATCTCCAACGCTTACGCTTATTGTTGACAGGGAAATGGAAATAGCCTCTTTTTTGCCTGAACCATACTGGGTCATCAATGCCAGGCTTAAAACCGCTAAGGGGGAAGTATTTGAGGCGACACATAAAAAGAAAAGATTTACCCATAAGGAAGAGGCACAAAGGGCATATAAAAAGATAGGCGATAAAGCCACAGTAAAAGAAGTAATAGAAAAAATAAGAAAAGTCGCTCCCCCGATACCATTTAACACTACAGGACTTATAGTGGCGGCAAACTCCATAGGCTTTACTGCCGCTAAAACTATAAATGTTGCAGAAAATCTTTATATGAATGGCTACATAAGTTATCCGAGAACCGATAACACTGTATATCCTCACGGAATCAGCATAAGGGATGTTGCAGAAATGCTTGGCAAGGTAAGCGAGTTCAAGGCAGCAGGCAGAGAAATTCTTTCACAGGATAAGATAACTGCATCCAGGGGAAACAGGAGGACAACTGACCACCCCCCGATCTATCCCACTTCACCAGCTGAAAGGCAACTGCTCGGTGAAGACAAGTGGAAACTTTATGAACTGGTTTCACGCAGGTTTATTGCAACTCTTCTTCCCGCAGCAGAAATGAAAAGCATTTCTGCTTCTGTTGATATTTCAGGCGAAGAATTTATTGCCAATGGCTCCAACATAATAAAAGCAAACTGGACTGCGCATTATCCATATTATAAGCATGAAGATGTGTTTATCCCGCATTTAAAAAAGGGGGAGGAACTCGAAGTTATTTCAGGAGAGCTACTTGACAAACAGACAAAACCGCCTGCAAGATATACCCAGGGAAAACTTGTAGAAAAGATGGAAGAGCTTGGTCTGGGCACCAAAGCCACCAGGCATACCATTATCCAGAACCTGATAACAAGAGGGTATATAAAGGGCAATCCTCTTGTTCCTTCTGAAAAAGCAGTTGCAGTAATAAATGTGCTGAAAAAACATGCCGAGAAGATTTCCACTCCTGATATGACATCAGAACTTGAGATAGACATGGACGGCATAGCCAGGGGTGATGAGACAAAAGAAGAAGTTATTGAAAAGTCGAAAAAAATGCTCAAAGGGGTAATGATAAACCTGAAAAATGACAGAAAAGAAATAGCGCAGGAAATAAAAAAAGCAGTCAGGGAAGATTTCACTGTGGGAAAATGCGTTGATGAAGGCTGCAGTGGAAACCTTGTGATAAGGACCTCAAAAAAAACTAAGAAAAGATTCATCGGATGCAGCGCATACCCAAACTGCACGAAGACATTTTCTCTTCCCCAGTCAGGGCTTGCTGTTACCACAAAGGATTTGTGCAAACACTGCGGATATCCGATTGTAAGGATAATAACAAAAGGAAAAAAACCCTGGGATTTGTGCATAAACAGTGAATGTCCGGGAAAAAATGAGAAAAA
>MWAX01000047.1 GCA_002068775.1 Actinobacteria bacterium ADurb.Bin346
ACAAAAAGAAATACTCCATATCATTGTAAATAAAGTAAAAGTTAGCGGTTACCCTCCTACAGTCAGGGAAATAGCTAAAGCCGTCAATCTTAATTCTTCTGCAACCATTCATGCACACCTGAAAAAACTTGAAGAACTTGGATATATTAAAAGGGATCCGGCAAAGCCAAGGGCAATAGAGCTTAGCCATGGCATTTTGGGCCAGGAAGAGTCTGAGCAGGTTCCTGTTGCAGAGAGTAATGTGACATTTATTCCCGTGGTTGGCTCTATTGCTGCCGGTTCCCCTATCCTTGCTGAAGAAAATATAGAGGATTATTTTCCTGTTACCAATGATTTCCTGAAAAGCTCGAAAGATGTATTCATCCTGAAAGTAAAGGGCGACAGCATGGTCAATGCAGGAATCCTTGACAAAGATTATATAATAATCAGGACTCAGGATACTGCAATGAATGGTGAGATTGTTGCTGTATTGCTTGAAAATGAAGCGACTGTGAAACGGTTTTTTAAAAAAGCAAATAGCATCAAACTCATGCCCGAAAATGATTTCATGGAGCCAATTGAAGTTAAGGATGCCAAAATAATCGGTAAAGTGATTGGAGTAATCAGAAAGTACTTTCAGGACAAATAAATAATATCAGCTTTATATCTAAATCATAATATAATCGCTGATAATGAATGGCGATAGTTTTTTCTGGAAGCGTTTGTTGGCATTTAATTTTATGACCAGCGAATCGTTTGTGTACTTTTTTTCAAGAATTTTGCAGTAATTATAAACAAATGACAGCAGATTGCTTTCTGTATAAGGGATCTTTAAAGTGAGAGTAAGTCTGTTTTTATCCACATTCTTTTTAATTTTATCATAAAGATTTTCAAGACCGGTTTTTTTAAGTGCTGATATGAATACGGAATTCCTGTATTTAAGCTTTAAAGCTGATAAAGTGCTTGAATTTATTTTATCTATTTTATTAAAAACAAGTATAATCGGTTTTTGCATTATCTCTATTTCTTTTAACACCTTCATGACACTTCTGATCTGATGCTCGAAGTAAATATTGCCGGAGTCCACTACAAGCAATAAAAGGTCCGCTCTCCTGACTTCTTCAAGAGTTGACTTAAATGCCGCCACCAGCTGATGTGGCAATTTTTCAATAAAACCAACCGTGTCACTAATAAGTATTTCATCCATTTCAGGAATTCTCAGTTTTCTTGTTGTGGAATCAAGTGTAGAAAAAAGCATATCTTTGACAAGAACATCAGATTTTGTCAGTGTATTAAGAAGTGTGGATTTGCCGCTGTTTGTGTACCCGACCAGTGATATTGAAAATATGCTGTTCTCTTCCCTGTTTTTTCGTTGCGTTTCACGCTGTATTGCAATATTGTTTATCCTGATTTCAAGCTGATTTATCTTTTTTCTTATTTTCCTTCTGTCAACTTCGAGTTTTTGCTCACCAGGGCCTCTAGTGCCAATACCGCCCCCGAGTCTGGACAGCTGTATCCCCTTCCCTCTTAATCTCGGGAGGATATAATTCAGCTGCGCAAGCTCAACCTGCAGTTTTCCTTCACTGCTCTGCGCTCTCTGCGCAAATATGTCAAGTATTAAAGCCGTTCTGTCTATAACTTTTAGCTTAAATGCTGTTTCAAGATTGCTTTGCTGTGCAGGGGTTAGATCATTATCAAAAATAACAAGGTCAATGTCTTCGGCGCCTGTAATTGATTTTATTTCTTCAACTTTTCCGGCGCTGATAAAAAATTTTGGATTAATTTCTGCCTGTTTATGCTGCAGGATTCCGGATACTTCAGCACCTGCAGAGAGAGTCAGGTTTTTCAGCTCTTCTATTTCTTCGGAGGAGTGCTCTGCTAATTGCGCGGAATTTAAGTCTGTAGAAGCGTGCACAATATGGGAATGCTTGTCTGTTTTTTTCAGGGACTTTATTTTTATAAAAACAAGTAATGCCTTTTCTTTGTTTTTGCTCAGATCATAATTTTCAATTAATGAGTTTTTTTCCACTTTAATTCTTATAATATTGAAACAATCCTTTGCAGGGCTTCCTCAAGGCGTTCATCCGGCAAAGTTATCGAAATCCTGAAGTAACCCTCACCATATTCACCAAATGCGCTTCCGGGGGTAATGACAACATTGGCATTATTCAGCAGATGCTGAGCGAAGGAAGCTGAATTGTAGCCCCGGGGTGTTTTAGCCCAAACATAAATAGTGGCGTCAGATCTGTAATAGTCAATCCCTGTTTTTTCAAGAGTCTTAAATATAAGATTTCTTCTCCTATTATAAATTGCAAGATTCCCATTAAGAAATTGCTCATAATTGTCAAGAGCTGCAGCACCAGCATACTGCACGGCATTAAAAACTCCTGAATCAACATTTGTCTTATACTTTCCAAGACTTTCAATAATGCTGCTGTTTCCGGCGGCAAAACCTATTCTCCATCCTGTCATGTTAAAAGTCTTTGAAAGGCTGTTAAACTCCAGACCCACATTGATGGAATCTTTTGAATTAAAGAAACTGACAGGTTTATTCGAGGGATTAAAAAATATATCACAGTAGGCATTGTCATGGCATACAATGATTTCGTTTTCATTTGCATAATCGCTTACATCCTGAAAAAAACTTGTACTGCAGGTTGCTGAAGTGGGATTATTGGGATAATTAAGATGCATTATCTTTGCTTTCCTGGAGATTTCCTTATCAATAGAGTTTATATCAGGCAAAAAACCATTTTCTTCTTTCAGTGGCATTACATGGCAATTGCCGCCCGCAAACATGGTGCCGATCTTATAAACAAGATAGCCGGGATCAGGCACAAGGGCGATATCTCCGGGATTGATAAAAACATAAGCAATATTTGCTATGCCTTCTTTTGAGCCCCAGGTTGTTATTATCTCTCTTTCAGGGTCAAGCTCGACATTAAATCTTTTTTTATAATAATTTGAAGCAGCCTTTTTAAATAATTTTAAGCCATAACTTGAAGGATATCTGTGGTTTTCAGAATTTTTGGCTTCTTTATATAATTCTTCTATGACAGGTGAAGGAGTGGCTATGTCAGGGTCACCTATTCCCAGGCTGATGACATCTTCACCTTTTGCTTTTTTTTCATTGATGACTCTGTCTATCTCAGCAAAAAGATAGGGCGGTATGGAGCTTAGTCTTTTTGATTCTTCAATTTTCATTTTTATGCCTTTCTACAAAATTATTGCAGGGTATATTCGCCTTCAAATACATTCTCGGTTGTACCTTCAAGATAAACTGAATTTTCAATTCCTTCCCATATTATTTTAAGTTTTCCACCCGGGAGATTTACCGTGACATTGCCTGTAGCAACTTTTTTAAGCACTGCTGCGCAAACTGCAGAAGCGCATGCGCCCGTGCCGCATGCAAGGGTTTCTCCAACCCCTCTTTCCCATACGCGCATTTTTAAAGTGGATTCATTTATAATTTTTATAAATTCAACATTTGTTTTTTTGGGAAATATCCGGTTATTTTCAATTTCAGGCCCCCATTTTTCTAAGGGTATATTGTCAATGTCCTGATTTTTCTTAAGAAAAATCACACAGTGGGGGTTTCCCATTGAAACACAGTTAATTTCAAAAATGCCATTTTTCGTTGCCAGATTATAGTTTCCGGCAAAATATCCATTTATTAAGTTTTGCGGACCAATGTTGACAGGAATTCCGGAAGGCTCAAAAACCGGTTTGCCCATGTCCACTTTTATTTCATCACCGAGGATTTCAACTTTTTTTATGCCAGCCCTGGTTAATATCTTCAGTATGCTTCTTGAGGATAATTTTTTATCATGGATAAACCTTGCCATGCACCTGATGCCATTGCCGCACATTTCAGCAATTGTGCCGTCCTGGTTATAATAGTCCATGAAGAAATCGGAATCAGCAGCATTATCACGCACAAGGATAAGGCCATCTGCACCGATTCCAAAGTGCCTGTCGCACATTTTTGCAACTTGCTCTTCTGTGATTTTAAAATCAGACAGAGAGCCCATAGTTGCATCTACTATTATAAAGTCATTTCCCTGGCCATGAAGTTTTGAAAATTTTAT
>MWAX01000048.1 GCA_002068775.1 Actinobacteria bacterium ADurb.Bin346
AAATCTATATGAAAGCATATTGACACTAAAAAAAATAAAGATAAAATTATATTATGTATATGGAGCTATATACATAATAAGAAAATTAAATAAATTAATCGGTGAAAATTACAATGACTCTTAAAAAGACGACATTGCTTTTTGAGGAACAGACATACAAAAGACTGCAGGAAAAATCCAAAGCGGAAAAACTATCTATCGGTGAACTGGTCAGAGAAGCAGTTACAAATTACTATGGCATTAAAAGCAATAAAGAAAAAATGGAAGCGCTTGAAAAACTGGGCCGCATGAATATGCCTGTTTCAGATTATGGGAAAATGGAAAAAGATATAATTAGAGGACTTGTGGATGATAAATATTCCTAAGATTTTTATTGACTCAAATATACCAATGTATGCAACCGGTATGGAGCATCCAAATAAAGAAATTTCCTTCAACTTTTTAAAAAAAGTTGCAGAAGGAAAAATATTTGGCACTACTTCTGTTGAAGTCATGCAGGAAATACTTTACAGATACTGCTCGTTAAACATGCTTTTAAAAGGTATAGAAGTTTTTGAGTACTTTTCGGAAATTGTTGATGAAATACTGCCAGTAAACATGCATATTATTAATAACTCAAAAGATATCCTTCGGAAACACTTCAGTAATGGGATTCTGCCCAGAGATTCAATTCATGCAGCCACAATGACCCATTATAATATTAAATATATAGCAACTTTTGATAAACACTTCGAAATATTCGAAGATATAAAGAATTATTTAGATCATTTTAAAAAAATATAATTATACTTAAACAAGTCTGGATTCGAGAAGGCCGACCAGAGTTAATGAATACCTGCTGCGGTCGCTATGATGATATATGATATCTTAAGCAAACCTTCAAGGTCTGGAAGGGCTGATGTCCTCTTCTTTTTCATTTTTGTCCCCGGATTGATTGCTTTAAAAAAATATAATTTATGTATTTGCATAAATATATAAATGTTGTATAATCAATAGAGTTAACAGACAGCTGCAATCAAAACTGTTTATTTTACAGCATAAACTGTTTATTTGGCAGTCACAGTTTTTTACTTGTTAGCCTGGATGTCTCAATAAACATCTGTGGGCTTATGCCCGTAGTATTTTAAGCGGAATAAATCTTGAGATGATGACAATGTTTAACAAAAGATCTTTAAAATTTAACCTTTTTAAAAATCCATCAGTAAAGGCAGTAAAACTTCTTTTTTTTCCTGCAGTCATATCCCTGATTTTTATTGCTTTATCTTTATTTTGCAGTCCGGAATCCGTCAGTGCACAGTACACTGCGCCATTTATCAAACCTTTGGAGGGAGGGATAATAACCGGATTCCGGCAGGAATATTTTGATGAGGAAAAGCAGGTTTCAAGAATGCATACAGGAATAGACATTTGTGCTGAGGATGGCTCCAGTGTAGTTGCAGCAGGCAATGGCAAAGTTGTTTATGTTGGATTTTCGCCTATCGGGGGAAGGACAATCGTTATAAGGCATAATGAAAAAATCAGGACCACTTATTTAAATATTGCAGAATGTTTTGTCAGTACTGGAGACAGGGTGCTGCAGGGCGATATTATTGCTGCAATCAGCGCAGAAGACGATCCTTCAAGCCTGTCTCCCCACCTTCATTTCGGGATAATTTATGATGGATATTACCTCGACCCGGAGGATGTGTTAAATATTGATTACAGCAGCATTTCAAAATATATTGTACTCGAATATGTGGAGAATGACTTTAAGATTCAGGCTGAGTGGAAATAATTCTCAAGATTTGTAATCTCTTCTGTTATCTTTTTATTCACGTCATCTTTTTTCATACCAAAGACAATTACATTAAGAGTGACTTTGATCTTTTCGAAAGTTTTCTTCAGGATACCGTCGACTTTGGGTCCCTGGTCAATATCCAGAACGCTCAGCTGAAGGTAATCTTCGCCATTGGTTGTAGATATGAATTTAATATGTCCGAGCTGGCTGCACCCATTTGATTTTAAAAAGGATACCAGATTTGCCGCTGCTTCCTTTATCTTTTTAATGAAATCGTCTTTTGATACGGGCTCAGCAAATGTAAGAATGATATTCTTATTCAATATTATTGAACTGTCTTCAGGCATAAGAAATCAGGTTAAAAGATGATAAATTTATGATACTTATATAAAAAAATATTGTTTCAGGAAGATTATTGTACCATACTGCCTCATTAAGTCAAAATTTTTTGCAGTTAATCATTTAACATCATAAAGAACAGAAAAAATATAATTTCTCTTGAAAAAGAATAGCTTTTCTGGTACAGAAGAGCCGGCAATGCTATATCAGCCTGCAGCAGGGGCTAAATCCGGCAACAGCAGCTCCCACCATTACAGCATCTTCCACCCGTTTGATTTCAAAATGATAAAGATCTTTAGCTGAAAGTG
Organism: Actinobacteria bacterium ADurb.Bin346; assembly: GCA_002068775.1. Classification (GTDB taxonomy): domain Bacteria; phylum Actinomycetota; class Humimicrobiia; order Humimicrobiales; family Humimicrobiaceae; genus Fen731. The sequence continues at coordinate 2,425 of MWAX01000048.1, forward strand.
CTTTTTTCATGTAATAATCTATTCTTGGCCCGAAATTCTTCATTTTATAAAAACTGCTTCCTTCTGCAACAATACACACGGGACTGCACGGGTCATATCCGGTATCCGTTTTTATAATTGAAGATGATAGCACTATTGCTGTAAGCACTGCTGCCCTTTCAACCATCGCATCCAGTAAAAAGTGCATGAAAATCCTGTCTTTTTCATCCATTTTTTCAAGCAATGAAATGAGCCTTGCATCCAGCGGCGGAAAATAAAGATAGTCGTCAATATCTTTTGATGTAAAGCCTTCAAATCTATTAAAGGCTCTGCAAAATCCTGCAGTGAACATGCTGTCTTTGACTGCAAACCTTGTGACTTCGGTAACAATTGAACCAAGATATGCGCCGGAAAACATTTTTTCATAAGTCGAATATCCAGGATCCCTGGTGCTCCTGTCAAATTCCCTGTCTATGACACCACAGGGCCCTTTAAGATAACCTCCCGCTTCTATATTAACAAGCTGATAACTGTCAGGGTCAAGTGTCGGCCGGGGCAGTTTAGTAATATTTGAATTTTTTTCAATATAGCAAATATTCATGCCGGTACCAAGAACAAGCCCGATATAACTTGAAAACTGTCTCTGCCTTAAAGCTGCGATGCCTGAAAGAGGAAGCGCAACAGTATCATTTAAGAGCACGATTTCTTCAATATTATTGTTCCCTCTTTTATTGAGCTCTTCCATTAAGCCTTTGCCAATAAACCTGCCTTCCACCTGCCTTGCTTTTATTTCCTTGGTAAATCTTATAAGTCTTCCATCCCTGTCAGGATATATTTCTATAGGATATGAGAATACAAAACCGAGCCGTTTGCAAAATTCCGGCTTGTCCTGCAGATTATCTGCAATTGCACTGAAAAATTCTTCTGCAGTAACCTCTCTTTCAACCCCCGGCATTTCAGACTGGGTATAATTCCTGAGCTCATGTCCGCCCTCTTTATTAAATGAAATTATAGCGGAACGAAGGTTTGTGCCGCCTGCATCAAGAGCAATAACCGGTTCCAGCGGATAAAGATCTTTCTGAAAACCTATAAAAGTCGGTATCATTTTCAGCGAGCTTTCACTTCCTTTGAGTCCAGCATCCATTTCAGAAATAAATTTATCAACTTCTTTTCCAATATTTATTGCAGCATAATGCATGCCATATCTGTCAAGAAAATCATCTACAAGTTTTTTAATTGCTTTTACTTCTTTTCTTTTAATAATGCCTGCCACCTTCAAAGAAAGATTTCAATCTTTATATTTTTTCAGCATCTTTTCGAACTTTTCCTTTTCTTCAGGGAGAATGCTGTAAGTGTGCTCCGGACCGGGAAACTTTGACGATTGTACATCAGCGGCATATTCTTTTATTGCATTGATGATTATGTCTGCAACATTTGCATATTTTTTGACAAATTTTGGAGTAAATGCCTGAAAATATCCAAGAATATCACCGCAAATCATAACCTGGCCGTCTATATCCGCCCCTGCACCAATGCCGAGCACAGGTATTTTTACAATTTTTGTAATGGCGCTGGCAAGCTCCGGAGGAATTGCTTCAACAAGTAAAAGTCTTGCACCTGCTTTTTCAACAGCAATCGAATCCGCTATTATTGCTTCTGCTGATTCTGCAGTTCTTCCCTGTGCCTTGAAGCCGCCCAGCGCAGAAGAGGACTGCGGGGTAAGCCCGACATGGCCTATTAC
>MWAX01000049.1 GCA_002068775.1 Actinobacteria bacterium ADurb.Bin346
GCTTTTTCAAAAGAAAGTTCGCGTCCTTCAAGAAAGTTTTCAAGATCTTTCTTCAATTCGCCGGCATTTGCATAACGTTGTGCCGGGAATTTCTGCAGGCATTTCATCACTATTTTTTCAATTTTTGGAGAAATTCCAGGAGTAAGGGAAGAAATTGGCTGCGGGGCTTCACTTATATGGCTTAAACTGATATCGATTGAACTTCCGCCCCTGAAAGGTACATCACCTGAAAGCATTTCATACATCACTATTCCAAGTGAATATATATCTGAGCGATAATCAAGGATTTTCCCCTGTGCCTGCTCCGGAGATACATAGTGGGCTGTCCCAAGTATGCCCATGGTCTTTGTTATGTCGTTTGCCACTGTCTTGGCAATCCCAAAATCCGTAAGTTTTAACTGGCCGTCTTCTGTAATCATTATATTTTGAGGTTTTATATCCCTGTGGACAGGATTATTCGAATGCGCTTCCTGGAGAGCATTGCAAATCTGAATCGAATAAGAAGCAGTAAGGCGGGCTCCGAGTGAACCATTTTTTTCGATTATCTTTTTTAAACTCACACCGCTGACGTATTCCATTATAATGAAATACATATCATTGAATTCGCCCCAATCATAAATTACAACAATGTTGGGGTTTGAAAGCCTGGAAAGTATTTTGGCTTCTGACTTGAATCTTGCGATAAAATTTCGGTTTGAGGAATAATTCTCATGAAGTATTTTTATTGCTACTTTTTTAGACTGTTTTGTATCATAACCAAGGTATACATCCGCCATCCCCCCGGATGCAAGTCTGGAAATAATCTCATACCTGTCATTTATTTTCAGTCCCGTCAGCCTGTTTACAGCCATTTTTTATTAATCAGTTTTCATTAAAGTTATAACAGTAATATTATCTCTGCCGCCCTTCTGGTTTGCGCTTTTTATAAGATTTTCTGTGATTTTTACAGGCGTTCTGTATTTTAAGATAATTGAAAAAATTTGTTCATCTGTAAGCATCGAATTTAAACCATCTGAACATAAAATGAGAATATCTCCATTTTTAAGATTTCTGGTTATAAAATCGCACTCTGTCTCCGGATCCGTTCCGATTACTTTGTTTAAATAGTTTCTCATCGGGTGGTTAAACATCTCTTTATATGAAATAAGGCCTTTTTTGTACATTTCACCAACAAGTGTATGGTCTTCTGTCAGCAGCTCAAAAGTTTCGTTTTCAGCAAAATAAATCCTGCTATCGCCAATATGCACTATGTTTGCTGTGTGACCATTGATATAGCAGCATGAAAAAGTTGTTCCCATGCCTTGAAAATCTTTTTTTGACAGAGCCATCTCATAAACCATTTTGTTTGAATAATTAAATGACTTAATAAGGATTTGCATTATTTTTTTTCTTCCGGGCACGGCATCGTCTTTACCGAAATTGTTCCTGATTTTAAGCTCATTGATCTTTTTTACAAAACTTTCAACCGCGAGTTTGCTTGCAACCTCTCCCGCATTGTGGCCTCCCATGCCGTCAGCGACTATAAACAGGCCATTTTCATTGTCTGCATAATAATAGTCTTCATTTTGCTTGCGATATTTTCCAATATCAGTCATTGCGAAAAATTCCATATGTTTCATTATAAGCTATAATTTGTCAGGATTAAAATAAATTGGAAATTCTGATAAATATACGGAATTTTAATCAATTGATTTTAAATACTGGACAATAGATAGGGAATTCCTGTCAAGCGGGTGAGCCATACAAGCCATGCAGCTGCTGGCTTTTTTTTAACTTAAATCCTTTACAAGTTTAGCAATTGTTTTCTTTGCGTCTCCTAACAGCAGGCTGACGCCATCTTTTTTCTCATATAGCGGGTTATCTACTCCTGAATAGCCTGGCTTTAAATCATAATTGCATATGATGACATGCTTTGCTTTATCTGCATTGATTATCGGCATTCCATATATAGGCGTTCCTTCTGCATCTCTTGCTGCCGGGTTTACCACATCATTTGCCCCTATAATCAAAGCTGCGTCATAGCTGTCAAGCAGCGGGTTGATGCTATCCATATCATTTAATTTATCATAAGGGATATCTGCCTCACAGAGTATTATATTCATGTGGCCGGGCATGCGCCCTGCAACAGGGTGTATTGCGAAGTCAACTTTTATATTTTTTGATTCGAGCAAATCTACAAGTTTTTTTACTTCAAATTGCGATTGTGACAATGCCATTCCATATCCCGGGATTATAACTACTTTTTTTGCATCTTTGAGCGCTTCTACAGGATCTTTTTCCAGGCTTTTTTCATCAGCATGTTCTTCCTTTTCTTTAATAGCATTACTGACAGACATCGAGGTTTTACCAAGTAATATACTTCTAAGGCTTCTGTTCATAGCTTTGCACATTATCTGAGTTAAGAAAAGACCAGACGCGCCAATAATTCCTCCTATAGAGACAAGAAGCAAGTCCCCCACAGCCATGCCTGCTATAGAGCCCGCAACTCCGCTTAATGAATTAAGCAGAGATATGGTTATTGGCATATCCGCACCACCTATCCGTATGGAAAATATGACTCCAAAGAAACTGCTGAGAATGGCTAGAATGCTTATTAATATTATAGATGGCAAATCAAGCACAAGTGATAAAACAAGTGTTAAAAATACAAGAGCAA
>MWAX01000050.1 GCA_002068775.1 Actinobacteria bacterium ADurb.Bin346
ATAAGGAGAAAAGCTCCTGAGACCCAGTCGACCTGCATTGTGAAGGAGTGATCCCACCAGGTCATGAAATACTTGCCATAATTCTTTGAATTTTTACAGAGTTTTGGCAGAAAAAAGGCATCATATAACTGAAACTCAAGCCTTGGAAAAACCCTGCAGCTGTATTGCACAGAGCCGTCAGTGTTTAATATTTTTGTCCCGACAGCTCCTGCTTTTTGACCTTTGCCTTTTTTTTCCAGGAAGTCAATTACATTCTTAAATCCGCGCTCAATGAGCTCACAGTCCGGGTTCATGAATAAGAGGTATTTCCCTTTAGCATTTTCTGACGCGCAGTTGGCTGCCCCTGCAAAACCATAGTTTTTATCCAGCTCAATAAGACTTATAGCATTGTCTTTCATTTCCGATATTTTTCCCCTTATAAATTCAACGCTGCCGTCTCTTGAGCAGTTATCAGCAATTATGATTTCCCAGGATAGCCCTCTCTTTCCTTCACTTTCAGGATATTTATTAATATCTGAACAACCTGCAGGGTCACCGAGATACCTGTAAATGCTCCTTATGCAATTATTAATTAAATCTATGCTGTTAAAACTTACAATTATGATGCTTAAATCCAATGACTCGCCCTTTAATTTAAAATATCAAATTCCGGAAATCTCAGCAGAAATAATACTTATAAGTTTTTTTTCAAAATTTTTACTTGAGAACTTTTCTGCACTTGCTGCAGCATTATCGCTGATATTTAAAAATATATTACTTGTATCAGCGTGCCTGCAGATATCAAGGGTTAAAGCTTTCAGTTGTTCCCAGCTGTCAAAAAGAAAACCGTTAAACCCGTTTTCTATTATTTCTGACTGGCCCCCCCTGTTTATCACTACAGGGATGCACCCTGCAGCCATTGCTTCCACTGTGGTTATGCCGAAATGCTCAAATTTTTCCGGATGGCTTTCCTCATCTTCACCCATGCCTGCTGCATGCCAGAAAACCCGCGCTTTTGAAAAAAGCTCCGCAAGCTGCTGCCAGCCAATATTAGTAAGCACTTTTACAGGATAACCCCTGCTTATTTTTTTTATCTCTTCAACATAATCAAGATGTGCCTTTTTATTTTCCACACCGCCTGCCAGGCAAAGCGTATAACCGGACATTGTCTCCGGATAGTTATTGAACAGTTCAATAAAGTTTTCAGCAAGCTCGCGCTGTTTCTTATTATGGTGCTCAGGAAAAAATCTCCCCACGCTCAGGATTATATTTTCTTTTTTTGCTGCCGTAAAATCCTGTATATCAACTGGAGGGAACAGTATTGTGCTCTCTTTTTTCCAGAATTTTTTTACATATTTTCTGCTGTATTCAGAAATAGTTATTATACGCTCATAAGTATCCAGGAATGAAAGGTCTTTCGGATAAGTAATAAGAAAAAGTGGAATGAACCCGACAAGTTTAAAAATTATTTTTTTAAATACCCCGACTTTTTGCCGGTTGTAAACTACTGCGCCAAGCACTCTTGTGTCTCTTCTGCCATTTTTTATCTGAGCCGGTGTAAAAGTCTCTGAATTTATTGACAGCTTTAACCTGCTGTTATTTATCATTTCAGGGGTTGAAATATTTAATTCTTCTGTTGCGCCTGAAGCAATCAGCAGCTGTTTTTTGAAAATGACTGTTTCTTCACCAGGACTTATAAAATCGCCAGCTTTTGATGTCCGGGCATAATAAGCATCATCATGCAAACAGGAAAGTATTACTTCACACTTCATCTTCCCGATTCCTGATGAAACCGGGTTTTTTATACCAATATTTATGCTTCCTTTCAGGCCCCTGTAATATAATACAGCATTGCCGCTTGTCCAGCTTCCCCTGAGTAAAAAGAACCTTTTGACATCATAAATACCTTCAGAAACTTCAATGATTTTTGCGCTGTCTGAAAACCTGTCCGCCATCCTGTAGAGCAGGGCTGCAGGGCGTCTTAAAAATATCAGTAAAAATTTATGAATGAACTTAAAGTCCACATCAAATGCAGTGGGAAAATAACAGAGGTAGATATTCCTCGCTCCATAACCTGAAAGCGAGCTGAGATATGTACAGTTAATAAAGATATCGTATGCGCTTGTAATTTTTTGCGCATACTCTTCAGAAAGAAAAGGGAAAACTTTGAGAGCTGCTTTTGAAAGGTCAAGGTTCAGCCTTGACTCCACTTTCTTAATATCAGCAAAAATATCTGTCAGCAGTTCAACCTCATATCCGGGTTGTCCGGATAATATTTCTGCCATTTTACAGCTGTACCTTTCACCTCCGCCTGCTGTATTCAGGTAGCGATCATAAATCCCTATTTTTATTTTCTTTTCTTTCAAGACCTGAGCTCCTTAAAAAATATGCTCTTTTAAAAAACTGTCATAAATTTTTTTATCTCAGAATCCGGGATTCTTTTTGTTGACCTTATTCTTATCCTTGAAATAAGATTTTTAGGCATAAGATAAAAAAACTCAAATATTATCCTTAGCCTGACGGGTATGTCAGGCCTGCTGCACCTTTTACTATGGAACGCCTGCCTCAAGCAGCCTGCAGCTGCCAGAGCTGCTGATGCAATAAAAGCAAAATATGACCTGGTGAAAATTCCGCACCAGCCGCATCTGAAAATCGTGATCATCCTGTTTTTTAGCACATGATAAGTAAATAAAGGAGACCATTCAACTCCTGTTCCGCAATGATGATGCCTTGCAACAGATTCAGGGCAAAAAAATACTTTCCACCCCTTTAGCCTTGCCCTCCAGAAAAGATCGACATCTTCATAATATGTAAAAAAAGAACTTTCAAAAAATCCGGTTTCATCAAGCATCCTGCGGGAGATGAGCAGGCTGCTTCCGCTGGGGGCAAATATTTCATCTGCTGTATTGTACTGTCCCGCATCAACAGCATCAGCTCCTCTGTCCCTTGCATAAAATGACCTGTTTATTTCAATGCCGCAGCTGTTTACCAGATCGACCTTATAATCAAAATATTTTTTTTGTATTTCAAGCCTGATTTTTGAAACTTCAGGCTGTGCCTGTCCAGAAAAGATCCTGGCTTTTCTTTCTTTTTCTCCAAGGCTCACGGCCAGTTCCCCTGCAATGTCAGCGCTATTTGATATTTCCATTGTCAGGGCAATGTCATTATTTTCATCAGCAATGGGCACTGCAATAACTGCACCGTCATTTAAAGTCCAGGATGTAACAGTCCCGTCAGAGCTGCGGGATGCAGGACTGCATTTACTTATAAACCTGATGCTTCTGCAGAGGTTTTCCTGCGGACCGCAAACGCCCAATTTTCCGCATTTTTCCCCGTTATTTATTATAAAGTCATTGACAAGAAGCGGCATTCCGCCGGTATTAAATTCAAGCAGTAAATAGCTGTAAAAGAAAAGGACTTTGGAGCCGGCAGCCCCTGCTTTTAATGTCGCGCCCTGCTGCAGCAGTGTCTTTACAAGCCCGGAGAGCCATTGTTTTTCAACTGTGCAGTCATTATTTATAAGGGCAATGTATTCTCCTCTTGCAATCCTGAATCCGGCATTATTTCCCCCGGCATAACCTTTATTCTTATCTGAGCGGATGATTTTTACATTTGGATATTTTCTGCTTACAAATTCACATGAGTCATCAGATGAATTATTGTCCACCATGATTATTTCTATTTTTTCAGCCGGATAGTCAAGCCGGGAAAGAGAATCAAAAAGACCTGCCAGAAACCTGACGCCATTATAATTTACAGTTATTATAGAAACTGCGGGAAAATAAAGATTTTCCAATTAACTGCTCCGGTTTTCTGATAAAAAAAGAAAAGGTTTTAACCCCTCGATATTACAACAACTCCAATTGTAATTATTGCTGCCCCTGCCCATCTCCAGGGATTTACATCTTCTTTAAGGACAAATTTAGAAATAATAAGTATAAGTACATAAGTGAGGCCAATAAAAGGATAAGCAAAACTTAAATCAACTGCAGAAAGGACAACCAGCCATATAGCTGCTGATATCACATAACAGAAAAGGCCGACCATAACCATGGGGCTTTTTACAATCCCTAAAAAGAGCTGCCCCAGCGCACCAAAACTGTTTACAGAAATACTGCCAATTTTATTTAAACCGAGCTTTAACAGGAGCTGTCCGCCCACAGCTATCCCGATGCTTAACAAAATCAGAAGAATAGATGTTGTAAGG
>MWAX01000051.1 GCA_002068775.1 Actinobacteria bacterium ADurb.Bin346
CAGGGTGATATTAATACAGACTTGTCTGACTGGCCAAAGAAAACATTCGACTTTGTTATAGCCCATGATATTGTCCAGATCATGAGTAAGCCTGATTATACAATCAGGCAAATGGTGGAGCTTGGGAAAAAAGTAATCATAAGTTTTCCAAATTTTGCTTATTGCCCCATAAGGCTAAGAATGCTGTTTTCAGGCAGGATGCCAAAAACAAAAATACTGCCGTATGAATGGTACGATACACCTAATATACATCTCTTTACAATAAAAGATTTTAAAGAATTCTGCAAAAAAGAAAATATATCCATACACAGCCAGAGTTTTACAGGTCTGGGCAAAAAAGATATTCCTGTGCATTTATATCCCAATTTATTTGCAGAATTTGCATATTTTTTAATTTCTGATAATAGAAAATAAACAACCCGGGCTCAATAACTGCAGAAAAAATCATTGAATCGGGCGAGGGTCTTATTGCTTGATTCATTTGTAAGACAAAAGAATGTAAAATATATTTAAGGAATAAGTGCTTGCATTTATTGCTGTATTAGGTTTAAAATCGTTGTTGCAGTTGTGCAATTTGTTTGGGAACGGAGGGCAGTTAAAATTGAATACCAGCACTTTAAAAGAAAAAATTATGCAGTCAGTTGATTCCACCCACAGCGTCACTTTAATTAATGAATGCAAAAGATCATCAAAAGAAAATGAAACATTATTTTTTCTAAAACCAGAGTTCTTCCTGCTTGAGGATTTTGATAAAACCGATTCTCTGCTGACTCTCATTTTTGAAAAAATAAATGAATTCAATATTGATATATCAGGAGTACTTGCATTAAAAGGAGGTTTTCTTAAAGAAGCCAGGATAATTGAGAGGCATTATGGTTTTATAAACAGGATGTCTGTCGAAGGCTCCAAATTACTTACAAATGAAGATTATGAAAAAATCTGCAAAGCTCTTTCCTTTGATAGCCTGGATGGCTTTATAATAAAAGGAGGGCACGAGCTAATCAACAGCGAAGATGGTTTTGATGAAGCCAGAGTAACTGAATTATGGTACAGTAAAGACTCCTTCAGGATGGGCGAGGGTTTCTATATACAGTATCACAATATTAAAGGTAAAAATGTAATAATAATAAATGGTTTTAATCCCCACCAGATCAAACATTATACAGACAGGGACAGTAAAATAGTGCTTTTTCTGCTGCAGACTGACACAGACTGGACTGCTCTCAGGAGCAGATTTGTAGGCGATACTTTCCCGGAAAGTGCTGCTGAGGGCTCTATTAGAAACATTCTTTACAGAAATGCTGAAAAATATGGCATTAAGTCAATAAGTGTTGCCGATAATTTTGTTCACACATCTTCAGGACCGTTCGATGCGCTTTTTGAGATCTGCAACTTTGCAAGCAATATAAAAGGCGTAAATTTCAGCCGTTACAATACTAACATTTATTATCTCATGAAAGAAAAGTTCGGCCTCACTGAAACAGATTTTAAAAACAGCATAGATAATCCGACGGCAGTTATTAACGGCGAAAAAACCGACCTCTTCAGTTTTACTAAGAATAAAAATACACTGGAAGCAATAACAGAGTATAAAAATTATTTTATGGGTAAGATTGCAGGCTGATAAGAAGACAAAGCGCATAAAATAGCGTATAAGTTCCGCAACAGAGTACATGCTTATAAAGCACTTACATTATCTGATGACAGCATAAAAAGATAAAAGAATAAATATATTAATTTTTTTATTATCTGATGTTATAATGTTATAACAATGATTGAAGCTTCAAAAATAAACAGAAATTTAAAGGTTCCATATTACTACCAGCTTTACGAAAGTATTATAGAAAACATCGAAAACAATATACTGGTTGAAGGTGATAAGCTTGCAGCGGAGATGGAGCTTTGTGAGCAATACGGAGTCAGCAGGATCACTGTCAGGCAGGCATTGAAGGAGCTTGAGTTAAATGGATTTATCGTTCGTGAGCGTGGCAGGGGAACATTTGTCAGGCGCAAAATAGAGACCCATTCCCTCCAGAAAGTTTCAAGCATAGTTGATGAATTGCGAAGAGAGGGAATCAAAACTGAAAATAAGATCCTTGTAAATAAGGCTGTAATACCTGAAGAGAGAGTTAAAAAAATCCTTAATTTAAACTCTGGCGAGCAGATACTTTTTGTAAAGAGGCTTATTTTTGCATACGGAGGACCTTTATATATTACGAAGGCATATCTACCATACAGAATAACCGGTAAGATCAGCACAAGGGTTTTGCGTGAAAACTCTTTTACTAATATCATAACAGATATACCCGCATTAAAACTTATCCACTCAAAGAGGATACTTGAACCTGCAGTGCCTGATGCGGAAATTCTGGAACTGCTGTGCCTTAGAGGGTCTGCAAAAAAAGTTATACATTATCTGCAGACCATATGGACAGCACGTTATGCTCAGGAAACAGTAACGCTGTATTTTGAAGAGTACTTTAACCCGACTAAAGGAAAATTTGTCTTTGAAAAGAATTACGAGTGACAGCCTGTTAATATATAAACTGTTAATGTAGAAAATTTAAAATAATTAAAATTATAAAAATAAATAAATCAAAAAAGGATGAGAAAGATGCAAAAGAAAATCGCTGAAGACAGTTTTGTCGGGAAAATAATTGCCATGTCCTCAAGTATAAAAAGGAGGGTAGTATTCAGTGACGGAAATGATATAAGGCTTGCAAAAGCTCTAAGTATTTTTAAGGACTATAATGACAGCCGGTTTCTGATTATAGGCGATGAAACAACAATAATGAATAATATAAAAGAAACAGGATTAAAAAACACTGAGAATTTCTGCATTATTGATCCTAAAAAATCCGGCAAAGTGAATGAATACAGGGAGATAATAGCAGAGTCCTATAAAAACAGGTGCAAAGAGATAACTTGCGAGCAACTGGACAAGTGTGTTTTCAATCCTTCTTACTGGGCAGGAGTAATGCTAAAAAACAATGAAGCTGACTGTGCAGTGGGCGGGACAATAAGCTCTACTGGTGATTTGATGAGATCAGTCATTTATATACTCGGTCTTGCAAAAGGAAGAAAATTCCTGAGTGCTGCAGCATTTATGGAAATCCCTGAGTGCATTTATGGTTTAAATGGCAAGTTTTTAATCTCTGACCCTGCAATAATCCCAAAACCCACTGAAGAACAGCTGACTGACATGGCAATAACAGGTTATGAAACTGCAAAAGGCATTTTTGAATCCGAGCCGGTTGTTGCGATGCTATCTTATTCAACTAAAGGAAGTGCACAGAGTGATGAAATCGATATGATCAGGCGAGTTGTTGACAATGTAAGAATGGTTTATCCTGATATGAAAATAGATGGCGAGCTGCAGTTTGATGCTGCAGTTGTCCCTGAGGTAGCTGCTGTGAAATGCCCTGACAGTATTGTTGGTGGAAAGGCAAATGTGCTCATCTTCCCTGATTTAAATGCTGCAAATATTGGTTATAAGATGGTGCAGAGGCTTGCAAAAGCTGAGCTGTGCGGAATGATTGTGCAGGGGTGCGCAAAGCCATTTAACGATCTTTCAAGAGGAAGTCTTGTTGAAGACATCATTGCCCTGACTGCTATGACTCTTGTGCAGAGAAAAGGAATGGAAGAAAACGGGCTTATACAGGATTAATGATTAAAGTCATATAAAATAAATTATATGTATTTTTAGCATATGTTCGAAACAGAGTAAAAAGTGTCCGAAGTTAAACCTTATTTCACAAATAAAAATAAAGGAATTCTTGCAAAGGGAGTCCTCGAAGGAAAAGTCTCTTCAGCAGCGGAGCTTATCAGAAAAGTTGAAGAAGAGTCTCCTGATATACAAGAGGACTTGCAGCTTCTGTATCCACATACCGGAAAAGCTTATATTCTAGGGATAACAGGATTGCCGGGTTCCGGTAAGAGCACGCTTGTGAGCCTTTTAATAAAGCATTACCGTGCCCTTGGAAAATCAGTAGGCGTTGTAGCTGTAGATCCTTCAAGCCCCATTTCAAACGGTGCAATACTTGGAGACAGGATAAGGATGATAGAGCATTCTTCTGACAAAAAAGTATTTATTAAAAGCCTTGCAACAAGGGGCTGGTACGGAGGACTTTCGCGCTCGGCTGCAAGGATAATAAATATTCTTGATGCAATGGGTAAAGAGATCATACTGCTTGAAACTGTCGGTGTGGGCCAGACAGAAGTGAGTGTAATGAATTTTGCCCATTCCAC
>MWAX01000052.1 GCA_002068775.1 Actinobacteria bacterium ADurb.Bin346
ACAAAAGATAAGGACAGGCTGAAGGAAAGCGAGCTTACAGATAAAATAAAAAATATCAGCGTTGTTAAATCTGTTACTGGCGTATCATCGCAGGTTTACACCTCCATTCCCGATACTTTTATTCCAAGCCAGTTGACGGACCAGTTCAGAAATTCAGAATACAGCTTTTTCATTGTACAGGTCAAAACGGGGGTTGAAGATGACGAGACCATAAAAGCAATTGATGACATTAATAAATATGCAAGCCAGATCTATGGAAGGAATTTCTACCTGACAGGAGAGTCAGTGCTTTTAAATGACATGTCCAGGCAGTCGCAAATTGATATGAAATATGTCAATTATCTATCCATTGGCCTGGTTGCTTTAATTATTGCAGTCAGTTTCCGCTCATTATCTATTCCGATCATTCTTGTCGCAGTCATACAGCTTGCAATATGGCTCAATTTAAGCATTCCATATATTTCAGGAAAACCCGTGTATTTTTTGACATCTATTTTCATAGGAGCAATACAGCTTGGTACAACTGTTGATTATGCAATTCTTCTTACCAGCAGGTATAAAGAAAACCTGGCACTTCTTGAACCCGTCGAGGCAATGAAAAAAACAATAAAAGATACAGGCCAATCCATTTTTACCAGCGCCCTTATCTTATTTGGCGGCACTCTCGGGATAACGCTCATTTCAAAAATTAAAACCACCAGCGAGCTGACAAACATGATAGGCAGGGGGGCTCTTTTAAGTATGGCGATTATTTTCTTTGGGCTTCCGGCGCTTCTCCTGATATTTGAAAAAATTATCGGATGGACGACTTTAGGGTGGAGAAGAAGGAATAAAAATAAAGGTAAACCATGAAATTATAAACTGTTAAATATTATTAAAATATTATTAATAAAATTAATTATCTTATTATGCGAGGATAAAAACATGAAAAAGGATAAAGACATGAATGAGAATAAAAAAATGAAAAAAAACAAACTTATTATTTTTTTAACAGGTATTTTTTTAACAATCTTTCTTTTTGTAACATTGGGGTCTGCAAAGGCTGAACCGATTGAAAAAAATGAAACTGTCTATGTAATATTGAACCACGATGGAAGCGTAAAAGATGAGCGCGTGGTCAACTGGATTTACGGTACAGGCGGCGGAAAAACATGGACCGATTATGGCTCATATTCAGAAATCCTGAATATGACTTCAGATCTTAAACCCGTAACTGAAACAGACAGCGTCATCTGGCCGGCCACTGCGCTTGAAGCCGGTAATTTCTATTATCAGGGAATAACTGACAAGGAACTGCCTGTGGAAATAGGCATAAAATATTATCTTGACGGCAGGGAAGTCAGCGGGGACAGCCTTGCAGGAAAATCAGGCAAACTGAAAATGGTTTTTAAAGTAGAAAATAAGCTGAAGGGCAAAGAATCTGTCGTCTATACAGATTATTACGGGTCACTTCAAAATAACTATAAGGAATACTATACTCCTTTTCTGGTGCAGATATCAGTTAAGGCAAACCTGAATTTATTTACAGAAATTAAAGCGCCGGATGCAAAGAAAGTGGTAACCGGTGAAGAAATGAACATAAGCTTCGGTTCCTATCCTTTTCCTGATGAAGAATTTATCATTGAAATGAAAGGCGAAAATATAGAGCTGGATCCCATAAATATCACAATAATACCTTCGGAAATAGTATTTCCCGATACATCTGATACAGAAGAGGGGCTCACGGAGATGGCTGATGGGGTCAGCGATATGGAAGACGGCACAAATGACATCCTTGAAGGTCTTGATAAAATGATAAGCAAATCAGGTGATTTACAAAAAGGAAGCATTGACCTTGCAGACGCAATAGCAGAAATAAATCACGGCATCTATTCTTTAAATAGCAATTCGCAGGATATAAGTGACGGTTTTATACAACTTCTTTCCGGGACAAAAAAGTTCCAGGATGAAAGCGCCGGTTTTGTTAATGGCATGACTGATATCAGGGAAGGCTCTGGAGCAATAGAGCAGGCTTTAAATGAATCTGCCTCAGGGTTATCCGTCATCTCATCCAATACAGCAGGGCTGAGCAGCGGGATGAATGACATCCTGGCAAATCATGATAACCTTGTAAATATTGCCCAGGCGCTCGTAAATTCAGATCCTTCAAATGCCACTTATCAGCAACTGCTTGCCCTCGCTTCAGGAGAGCAGATGGCTTTGAGCGGCATCACATCAGGTCTTCAGGGCATAAATTACGGAATCTCTGAATTATCGGGTGGGCTCAATATTCTGTCCCGGGAATATAGCGCTTTTAATGAAGGCATAAATAAGCTTGCGGGAGGCGCAAATATACTGCCAGCCGGGTTAAAACAGCTTTATGACGGCCAGAAACAGCTTTATGACGGATGGGACCAGTACAGCGACGCCATAAACAAGCTGTATGACGGCACAAGGGAGCTGTGTGATGAAACCAGGGACTTTCCTGAAAATATAAATAAATTCGTAAATGGAATTAAAGACATAAGAAAAGGACTGAACAAGCTGAATAAAGATGGTATTCTAGAATTAAAAGAAGGGATTATTGAGAATATAAATACTTTAAAAGAAGGCCTTGCACTGAAAGATAAGATAAATGAATCTGCTGTTAAATACAATTCTTTTATGGACAATAACCGTAATGTAAAAAGCTCGGTTCAGTTTTTAATGAAGACAGAAGAAATAAAGATTAGGGAACCCGAACCCAAAATAGAAGAAAGCATTGCTGAAAATAATCCCGGGCAAAGCAGCAGCTTATGGCAGAAAATCATTTCTTTTTTTAAAAAAGGTAATTGATTGTCTTTATGCGTTAAGGGTAAGTTATTGTATTTCCCTCGACTTTTGCAAATGAGGTAAGTTTATGAGGCTTGCTTACTTTTTCGCTCATGATATCTTCAACATGTACGCCCCGGAGCAGCAGCGCATCACCAATAAGTGAGCGGTGGCACCGCCAGGGGACAGCTTCAGCGCACATAATGACGGTTTGTTTTTCTCTGCCTATTTTTATAAGCTCTTCTATATTTTTTGCAAACTCTTCTGTCTGCATATAATCTGCATATCCGCGGAAAGTAAGGTTTTTCCATGCTTTATTTACAGAATCCTTTGTTGTATGCCTTAATCCTCCAAGCCCTTCCATGTGCCTGTAGCTGATACCATGCTTTTTTAGGCCTTCAATCAATTCGTCTTTGGAAAACTGCGGATTGTGGCGGGACCTGGGGACCGTCCTGATGTCGATCACTATTTTAATCTTATATATTTCAAGTAATTTGATGAATTCCTCTATTGTTCTTGTTGAGTGTCCAATTGTGTAAAGTGTAAAATTCATATTACCCCCCTTTGTTGCAATTTATTAAGCAGCAAATGAAAATATACAAAACCTTCATAGGGGTGCCACTGTGATGTCAAATTTCTTGTCTCTTCATAATCAGGTTTTTTATCAAGGCTGAATATCTGAGCAATATTATTTTTAGCTCCAATATCATCCCCGGGGAAAATGTCCAGTCTTCCAAGTGACCGTAAAAGCGCATACTCGGCGCTCCAGCGCCCTATGCCCCTGATGCCGGATAAATACCCGATAACTTCACTGTTTTTTAATTTATCAAGATCTGCAAGATTTATTTTATTATAGAAAACATCTGCTGCAAGTTTTTTTATGGCTTCAGCTTTCTGATAGCTGAACCCGAGCTTTTTTATGTCTTTTACAGAAATATCCATGAGCTCCTCAGGTCTGGGAAAAGCATGCAGGATAACACCATCATCATCAATGAATTTCATTCCATAGTTTTCCGATAAGCGGTTTTGCAGCAGAATACTTAAATCAAGAGTGACCACCTGGCCGGTAATCGAGTTTATCAAACCTTCAAAAACATCGGGAAATCGCGGCGGCTTGACTCCATAGAATTGCCGGGCAAGCGGCTTGAGAAAATCATTTGTGCCGGCAAGTGTATAAAATGGCTGCAGGTCTATGTTCAACCCGAGCATCTTTTGCAGAAGCTGAGTTGCTTCTTTCTGCACCTTGCCGGTGATTTCTTTTTCTGATTTTAAAGTAATGTTAATTTCGGGCTTAAAATTTGTGCAGTTCTCATCGTGGCTCACAGTTATTTTTACAGGACTGCCTTCTATTATAGCAACACGCCTGTACTGCTTACCGTCCCACCAGTCAACAATATTTGCTTTCCGCCTGCGCAGCGCCCACACTGTCCAATCCAGCCTGAACGGATAACTGACAGGAAGAGA
>MWAX01000053.1 GCA_002068775.1 Actinobacteria bacterium ADurb.Bin346
TCTGAATAATTATTTGCAATCCTGTCAATTATATGCCTGTATCTTGCAATGTTCATTGCATCAGAAATAATGTCATATCCCGTCACATTTACATCTTTTACTGCATCTTTTAAGGCAAGAGCAAGGGAGCCTCCTATCAGTCCGAGCCCTATTACAGCGATGTTTTTTATTGATTTCATATTCTGTTTTCCTTAAACTATAACTTAAAATAAAAACCGAAATTACAGGCCATAGATTTCAATGGTTTAAATATTTTACTATATTCATTATTCTTTTTTTATAAAAATTTTAATAAAGTCATTTTCTAAAATTTTTTATATATTTTTTAAAAATTTTTTTTGTTTTTTATTGACAATACATTTTGTTTTTGCTATATTAATAATTGCCTTAGAGCAGGAGGCAACGTTCAATTTCAGTTGAAATATACTGACGAAAGAAAGTATAGAGTAAGCCTTGAAATTGCAGAGATCCTGAGAAAAGTTCTAAGGGAAGCCCCGAGAGGTTTAATAGCCTAAAGCGAAAGCCAGGGTGAAGGATCACTCGGGGTCTTTTTTTAGAACCATCTCTGCTTTTATAAAACATCAATTGGCATACCTTAATAAATTACAATTACTTCTGAATTTTTATATATAATTGAATTTTATATTTGATGAAATCTTCATTTATTAACTCCGGTATCGGCTGCTGCGCTACCGCTATCTTTTTCTTTCGGCCTTAACTGTATTATTACTGCAATACCTGCAAGAGCAAATAAAAATACTGATATTTCGGAATAAAGCACTCCGACTTTGTAATTAATATATGTTGCAGTAAAATTAACTGCTGCGTGACCTGAAACCGCAATAGCTATAAAATAATATCTCTTTTTAATAAACGCATTCATCACTATAACTGACAGCGCCAATTGTATTATTATTGCAAAAATCCGTTCCAGCGCTCCTGTAAGAGGTGTGTACCACTGTGTGTTTATAAATTGCGTTAATGCAGTTTCCGGCAATATGCCTGGAAAAAATCTGTAAATGATAAAGTTTGCAAGAGTTGACAACCCCACAAAACCAAGAGATTCCCCGCCGCCTCCATGCCCAATGCCATACATCAGCCCGTTGTAATAATCTTTTTTCTTTATTATTACTCCAAATGCCAAAACCCTCATACCTTCTTCAAAAATACCGGAAGTAATAGACAGAAAAGCCAGGCTTGAAATAATAATATACTGCGACGGCACGTATTGCTGCAGCAGGACAGATATATAATTATTGAGAGGTAACCTTATTAATGATGCAAAAAATAAAAGTACTCCAAGGAAAAAGACTGCCCATGATGTCTTATACTTTTTTGCAATTATAATTGCAAGCGCTACCGGCAAAAATATTTCAATTAGTATTGCTATTATAAAAGATATATCTTTAAGAAAACTGGCGCTCTCCATGGCTAAAAACATTCTTTTTCAAAAAATTTTTTAACAGTTTCAACAAAATAATCTATCTTCTGCCTTGATATATAGTAGTGGGTAACGAACCTGTATTCAGAATCATGCATAGGGTTTATTTTTATCCTGTCATCATATAATGACGAAATGAATTTGTTCTCATTGAAGCCACTATTGCTTTCAATATCTTTCTTCAGTTTTGCAAATACCATGTTGATATCGAGTCTGCTTTCATCGACATTAAAAATAGCAGAATCTTTGAGGCGTGATGCAAGATACCTTGCATTTTTGTGATCCTCTTCAAGCCTGCAAATCATTTTTTCAAGCGCCACCAGACAAGCGGCTGCAATATAGCCTGTCTGCCTCATTCCTCCTCCCATTAGTTTCCTGTTTTTTCTTGCATGTTTTATGAATCTGCTGCTGCCAGTCAGCACAGAGCCAACCGGCGCACAAAGACCTTTTGAGAAGCAGAACATCACAGAGTCAGCGTTCTTTGCAATATCTTTAGCATCTTTTCCCAGAGCTACTGCTGCATTGAATATTCTTGCGCCATCAAGGTGCACAGGTATATTTCTGGAAAAAGCAAAATCGTATACTTCATTTGAATTTGCAATATCTACTGCCGTGCCCTGCGTGTGAGCATTTTCTATGCAAATAAGCCCTGTTTTTGGATGATGTATATCTTCTGCCCTGAAAAGCCTTGCCAGCTCGCCGGCATCTACTATCCCTGAATTTTTACTTAAATACCTTAGCTGAACTCCCGACAGCACAGCTGGCGCACCCACTTCATAAAGCACTATATGATTATCTGAAGATATCAGTACCTCATCTCCCCTGGATGTATGAGTCATAATAGCAAGCTGATTGCCAAATGTACCAGAAGGAACAAAAACAGCATCTTCTTTTCCAAGTATTTCGGCAGATCTTTCTTCAAGCAATCTTGCAGTCGGGTCATCGCCATAAACATCATCGCCCACTTCTGCGTATCTCATTGCATCCAGCATTTCATCTGTCGGGACAGTAACGGTATCACTCCTTAAATCTATATATTCCATATAACCTCCAAAAAAATAATACTATGATCAAATTGATTGTAATTTAGTAATTTCTTCAACTGATAATACTTTATATGATCCTTCTTTTATTCCATTAATGGTTATTTTCCCAATCGAAACCCTTTGAAGGTCAATGACTTTGTGGCCCAGCTTTGCAAGAGCTTTTCTTATTATCCTTTTTCTTCCTTCGCTGATTTCTATTTCAATAATACAGTTATCAATGCCGATTTCCTTAAGTTTTACTCTGTTTGCAGAAAGATCTCTTCCATCTATTTCAATCCCCTTCTGCATGGATTTGATTTCTTCCTGAGTTATTATGCCTTCTGCTTTTACTCTGTAAACTTTTGGTACCCCGAATCCCGGATGCATGAGTCTGTAAGCAAGGCTGCCATCATTTGTCAGTATAATAAGTCCCCTTGAATTATAGTCCAGCCTTCCTGAAGGATATAGCCTTAATTTTTTTTTATCGTCGTCTAAAATGTCAATAACAGTTTTCCTGTTATAGCCATCCCTCACTGTTGACAGATAACCCGGCGGTTTATTTAATGCAATTACAATATTTCTCTCTAAAGATATGATTTTATTATCACATTCAACAATGTCTCCGGGATTTATTTTATAGGAAAGGTCATCTACTGTTTTGCCATTGACTTTTATTCTACCTGCAAGGACAAACTCTTCGCTTTTTCTCCTGGACGCAATACCGCACATGGCAATATATTTTGAAATTCTTGTAAGCCTGCCGTTTTTTTCCATTTCTTTCAAATATCATCTTCACCATTGCCGGATTGTTTAAAAAAGTCTTCCATTTCAGGCTCTGTGGAAATCTCATTTTGAGAATCAGCATCGCTTTCCTCAAATTCTTTAAGCGGCGGAAGGTCTGCCAGGCTGTTTATACCCAGCATTTCAAGAAATCTCTCGGCAGTCCTGTACAGTTTCGGATTGCCCGGCTCTTTTAATCTTCCCGCTTCCTTAATTAAACCTCTATCCTGCAAAGTCTGAAAAACGCTGTCAGTGCGTACACCTCTTATTTCCGCAACCTGTGTCCTCGTAACAGGCTGCCTGTAGCAGATTATAGCAAGCGTTTCGAGAGCAGCCTGTGATATAAATGTGGTGATATTTGATTTTGCAAAATCTTTCAGCACTTCACTGACTGCAGGATTTGAATAAAAACGGTATCCGCCCGATACTTTCCTGAGCATAAAACCTCTGTTTTTATCATCATATTCTTTTTGAAGTTTTAATAAAATTCCCTCTGCTTTCTTTTCATGGATTCCGAGGGCAGAAGCTATATTTTTTATTTTGACCGGAGTCTCAGATATAAAGAGTATGGCTTCAATGCAGGTTTGCAGCCATATATCATCGCTATTAGTCTTCATATACTGTCTTTCTTATCGCAAATATTTCAGTTTAAGCGATATTATAATACATTATTAATTCCTGAATTGTTTATTCTTTTTATGATTATATTACCAAAATTTTCAAATTGAATAATATTAATGTATTCATTCTTGTAAAGTTCAAGTATGGACAAAAAACAGATTATTTTATCTATGAGCAATTCATATCTCTGTGTTATTTCGGCAAAAGTGATTTCTTTTTTTTCAGTAATAAGGGTCTGTATCCTTTTCATTTCGTCAATGATTGTAGTTGTTGATTCTTCCAGGTATATCTCTGAAAAATCGATTTGGAAATCCTTTTTCATCAAAAGGGCAGATGCCATTTCATTTATGCTCTCAAGATTCAGGTTTTTTAAAAAATCAGGCAGGACTGAAATAAACTGGCCCTCAACAGGTGATTCTCTGACAAAATAAAAAGATTCGGTTTCCATCAGTTTTCTTAAATAATGAGATACTTTTTTAAAAACAATGTACCGGGATTCTCTTAAAGCAAGGGTTTCTTCATCAATTGTTTCTTCTTCAGGTATGGTTTTATTCTGCGAAGGTATGA
>MWAX01000054.1 GCA_002068775.1 Actinobacteria bacterium ADurb.Bin346
TGGCTCCCTTTCCTCCTTCAATAATATCATAGCTTCCAGATATCAAAGTCTGGCCTTTTGACGGGAGCTCATCAACTTTTAAAATATGGTCGACATTTAAGCTCCCGATAACAGCTACTTTCTTAATTTCAGGTTTTTTGCGCAACCGAACTCCTTACTATTAATTTTCCTTCAACCACTATTTTTCTTGGTAAGCATTCTTTAATGTTTTCCATCCTTTCAAGTAATAATTTAGCTGCTGTCTTACCCATCTCATAGGTAGGCTGTTTTACGGTTGTGAGCGGAGGTTTTAAAAATTTACTTAAATATATATCATCGAATCCGACTATTGATATACCATCAGATATAGTAAATTTATTCTCTTCAATTGCCTGCATAGCTCCAAGTGCAATAAGATCATTACAGGTAAAAACTGCATCTACTTTTCCTAAGCTCTTAAATACTTCCCTCATCATATTATAACCGGAATCGATGGAAAATTTTCCCCAGAAAACCAATTTATCATCAAACAGACTATTTTCTTCCATTGCTTTTTTCCAGCCTGCATACCTGTATTGCGCTGTTTGCGCATATTTTGGACCTGTTAAAATAGCAATCTTTTTATGACCTTTATTTATTAAATGGACTACCGCTTCATAAGCGCCTTTTTTGTTGTTGATTATTACCAGATCTTTATTTAATCCTTTAATTTCTCTATCCACTACCACAAAGGGCAAAAGGATCTGCTTAAAAATTCCAATATCTCTGTTTTCAGTATCTGAAGGTGCTATAATCAACCCATCAATCCACATGGAAGTTAAATCATTTATATACATATCTTCTTTATTCGGGTCATTATCAGAGTTGCATAAAAATACATAATAGCCCTCAGACAACAACAGGTCTGACGCACCCCTGACAAGCTCTGGAAAGAATGGGTTCGAAATATCAGGAATTATAAACCCTACGTTTTTAGTTTTACCTTTGGACAGGCTTCGAGCTAACCTATTTGGTCTGTAGTTTAATTTTTTAATGGCTTCAATTACTTTATTTCTGTTTTTTACAGTTACAGTGCGGTCATAATTTAGAACTTTAGAAACAGTACCTACAGAGACGCCAGCTTCTTTTGCAATTCCTTTTATGGTTACCATAAGTTTTAATTACTCAAGCTCAATATTATTATCAAATGAACCGTTTCATTTTTTAATTAAAAAAAACAACCGTAAGCTCTGAATTAAATTTTAATATATGAACCGATTCATTGAAAAGATTAGCAGAATTAAGAACAATTATCAATACCTATTGAGGATATACCAGCTCTGAAGAACGACCTTTTTGATTTTAGTATAAAATCAGCAAATTATTTGAAATTTCAGTGTGATTTGCACCCAGTTTGCATGCAAATATATAAAAATTATATAATCTTAATATGTTTGAAAAACGCAAAATAGGAATAGCATTAAGCGGCGGAGCAGCGAGGGGACTGTCTCATATCGGGGTCCTGCAGGTGCTTGAGGAGATAGGCGTAGAGATAAATGCAGTTGCGGGCTGCAGCATGGGCGCAATAGTCGGCGCACTTTACAGTACCGGCCGGGATCTTAAGGAGATTGAAAATTATATAGCATCAACTGACTGGAAAAATTTCCTGATGTTTTCAATGATCTCCCTTTCAAGATCCGGGCTTGTAAATGATAAAAAAGTGGATGATATACTGAAAAAATTCCTGGGGGATTTGACATTTACTGACTGTAAAAAACAATTTTGCTGCGTTGCAGCAGATCTTATGACAGGTAAAAAAGTGGTGCTGAGTGCGGGAATGATCCGTGAAGCTGTCCGGGCATCCATTGCTGTTCCGGGAGTTTTTCCGCCTGTGCCGCGGGATAATGGGCTGCTTGTCGACGGAGGCGTTATCGAGCCGCTGCCGACAGAAGCAATTAAAATGCTTGATGCAAATTATATAATCGCTTCTTCAATTGTTTTTGAGAGCAATAAACCTGAAAATAAGGAAAAAAGGTCCGGGAAATACAGGACTGCGGAGAGCAAGAAAATGTCCCTGCAGGCAATAATAGATAAAAGCCTCAATATGATACATTCGCAAATGGTAAAAAGCTACCTCAATGAGGCACAGATAATAATCGAGCCAAGGATAGGAGATTTCGGGTTCTTTGATTTTTCAAAAGGCAAAGAAATAATTGCTGCTGGCAGGCTTGCTGCGATTGAGAAGATCCCTGAAATAAGGAAGAAGCTAAAACTAAAATAATTATTCAAACTCCAGCGAAAAATCCGCTGCAGGCGCAGAGTGGGTAATAGCGCCAGCCGAGATGATATCCACTCCAGCTTTGCATATGTCTTCCAGGTTTGTGATGTTTACACCGCCGGAGACTTCTATCATACATGTGTCCTGAAGTTTATCCTTTATTATTTTCACAGCTTTCTTAATATTTTCTATGTCCATATTATCCAGCATAATAATATCTGCCCTGCAGCTCACAGCATCCCTTAGCTCATCGAAATCCTTCACTTCCACTTCAATCTTCAGATGATGAGGCATATTTATTCTTGCCCTGTCCACAGCTTTTTTTATACTGCCGGCTGCAGCTATGTGATTATCTTTAATAAGGATGCCGTCAAAGAGGCCAAACCTGTGATTAAAGCCCCCTCCGCACAGCACAGCATATTTTTCAAGCTTTCTCAGGCAAGGTTTTGTTTTTCTTGTATCTGCGATACGGGCATTATATTTTGAAGCTATGGAAGCATAGCTGGCAGTCACAGTGGCAATGCCGCTCATATGCTGTAAAAAATTAAGAGCCAGCCTTTCCGCTGCAAGCATTGCCCGGGTCGGGCCATTCAGCCTGCAAATAATATCAAAACATTCCAGATTCTGGCCGTCTTCCCTCAATTTTTCTATTTTTATAAATGGACTTAATTCTTCAAAAACATAGCTGGACACATCAATTCCTGACAGCACTGCACCATTTTTTTCCTTACAGGCAATATATGCTGAAGAATGGTGAGCGGGCGGGATTATTAGCTTTGATGTAATGTCTCCATAACCGCCAAGGTCTTCATCTATCGCGGACCTTATAAGGTCCGCTATTTCATTTCTGTTTATTTTATTTAAAACAATTTTTTCCATAAAAATCCTTTCAATAAAACTTCTATCCCTGACCCAAGCGCATAAATAATATTGCCTGCTCTCAGGTCACAGGCTCAAAGCTTACCTGATTATTTTTTAAAACTATATGTTTTTTCCAGTTTCTGTCATCTGTTGCAGTATAGTCGTTTCTCTGATGGGTCCCCCGGCTTTCTTTGCGAAGCATTGCTGCTTTGATTATAAGCTGTCCGACTGTGAGCATATTAATAAGTTTGATCACATTTTCATCAGGATTATTATAAAGATCGTAAGTATTTAAAACATCGCTGATATACCGGTCTGCCCTGACAAGGCTTTTTTCATCCCTTAGCAAACCCACATCCCTGCTCATTATATGTCTGAACTCTGTGATTATGTCATCTATCCTGCCGGTTAAGATTCTTTGCGGTTTTTCTGTTTTGAGCTTTTTTAAATCGCCATCAGCGCTCACCGGTCCAGAACTGCTTCCAATAATCTTATTTAGCGTTGCAATGGTTTTTGCACGCTTTCTGCCTTCTCTGTCGTCTTTTGTTTTTTTAATTACATCTTTTGAGATCTCCCATCCAAAAACCAGGCCTTCAATAAGCGAGTTACTCGCGAGCCTGTTTGCACCATGAGCGCCTGTTGCAGCGCACTCACCGCAAGCATACAGGCCCCTGACCCCAGTGCGGCCATTGAGATCTGTTTTAATACCGCCATTAAGATAATGAGCGGCAGGAAACACACTGATAAGGTCCTTATGCAGGTTTAAACCATTTTCCTTAAGCTTTACTATAATGCTCGGAAAGCGTATCTTAAGCATGCT
The DNA here is from genome assembly GCA_002068775.1 of Actinobacteria bacterium ADurb.Bin346. Lineage (GTDB taxonomy): Bacteria > Actinomycetota > Humimicrobiia > Humimicrobiales > Humimicrobiaceae > Fen731. Next base: position 3,918 of record MWAX01000054.1, read on the forward strand.
TTCAGGCAGGTGGGTTGCATCAAGGTATACAAATTTTAAATCCTGCCTGGTCATGACCTTAACCATTTCTTTCACCACTATATCCCTCGGGGCAAGTTCCGCCCTCGGATGTTTTCCTGTCATGAATCTTTTGCCATTAGCGTCCCGCAGGTACGCGCCTTCACCTCTTAAAGCTTCAGTGATCAGAAAAAGGCTGCCGTCATTTGTCCTGAACACTGTGGGATGGAATTGCATGAATTCAATATCTTTAATTGAAGCGCCTGCTCTGTAAGCCATGGCTATTCCGTCTCCGGTGGAAATAGCAGGATTGGTTGTAAGTTCAAATAATTGTCCGATTCCGCCGCTTGCAATCACTACATTTGAAGATGGATGGATCTCCACTCTGTTGTTTGCATGGTTAAGCGCTATTACTCCTAAAACAGCCCCTTTATAAGTGACAATATCAATTGCAAGGTATTCCGGAAAGAAATCTATCCTGCTGTGGTTTCTTGAGTATATGACAAGTTTTTTTTCAATTTCCTG
>MWAX01000055.1 GCA_002068775.1 Actinobacteria bacterium ADurb.Bin346
AAAGATGGTTTTTAAATTTTTCGAAGCATTGTTTGAGTCCGTGCGGAGTTGCCATTCCAATCCCGATGTTTATGCTTGAAGTTTTTGGAAAAAGCCAGCCGTAACCTCCGTAGATATAAGGCGCAAAAAAAATCCTGTTTATTTTTGTGTCCTTTAAAGTTACAGGAATGTTCTGATTGAGCGCATAAATGAATTTCATTTCATGTCCTAAACCCATGCTGTTATAAAGTGAAAAAATACCGGTATCTTTACCTTTCTTGACTTTAGTATTTTTAACCTCGTATCTTTTTTCAGTAATCCCAGCAGGCAATACAGGACCGCCTGCAAACACAACAATCCGCGATTTTATTTTCTGCTTACCGCAAACTTTATGTGAAGTGCCGGCGTCGCTGAGAAGAGCTTCAAAATATTGACCCGGTATATAATTATTGCTGAAATTGCGGTTATTAATAATATTTTTAGAAGTTAATTCAGCCACTTTTGTGCCTTTGAGCAAAATTCCGCCTGATTTTTTAAATCTTTCAGTGATGTTTTCAACAAAAATATGCCTGTCGAGCATAAAGCCCGGGGCAGGGGTGCATGCAGCTAAGTTGAACCTGCAGCCAAAACCACCGGAAATATAGGTATGAAGAGTATCTGTCTGGTTATTGATTCCAGAAATTTTAAAATCAAAAAGAGAGGCTATATTTGCCGGCACAAACTCGGCGCATCTTACGGGCATATCTATGTTTTTTTTCTTTTCAACAAGCAGTACGCTAAAATTCTTTTTTGCAAGGTAATAAGCAATGCTGGCTCCGGCAGGTCCTGAGCCGATTACAAGTACATCAAAGTCTTTTTGTGGCCCGGGTTTATTTTTTTGTATCTGAAAGCGATCCATTAAATGTTTTTAATACCTTTTTTATTAACTGGAATTTTAGTTCCGTGAACCCTTCAAAACTGCCGAGATAGGCGTCTTTTTCTTTTCCAAGGTCATAACATGTGCTGTTGTCAATGTTTATCAGTATGCCTGAAAGACCGATACGTTCAAAATCCTGTTTGTGCTTTGCATAGAAAGCTTCGCAGCAGCATCCGCAAAAAAAATTTGCTCCATCCTGTTTGATCTTAAAAAGAGTATCTTCAAGATGCTCATAGCTGGTAATTGTAATTGCAGGTATATTGTAATCTGCAATCAGTTCGGTTACGTCACTGATGCTGCACTTTCCGCAAGTATCACAACCCTGGGAGAAACGGTAGCTGCAATCGGGCAGCTTTGCACAGTATGGAAGCAGGAAATATTCTATTTTTTTTCCGGGTCCCATTTTTGAAAAAGGCATGGAGCTGCTTTCCACAAAGAAAATGTCATTATAATATTTAATCGGGATATTGAATCTTTTATATTCAAGTTTATCAAGAGCTTTAAAAATTCCAGATACCAGAGTTGCTTCTGAAATTCCTTCAATTTTTTCCGGATATGTCCGATAAAAATCATAAACGACTTCAGAAATTTTCCGGCGGTTTATCCTGATGTTTTTTAAAACTGATTCAAGGTCAAAAATAAACTTACCGGGGTATATAATGAAATCCCCTGTAAAAAGCACAGATTTAAGTATGTCTCTGCTGCCATCGACTGTGGCTATAGTCTTTAAAACACCTGTTTTTGTTTTTACAATTGATTTTAAATCATAGATGCTTTTTTTCTCTTTTATCCTGTAAATATGTTCTCTGCTTGAAAAATATTTTATTTTCCGGCTAAAAAGCTCTTTTTCACGTTTTGACAGTTTGTCCAGATAGTAATCCACTCCAAGATATTCAGAAAAACCTTCTATAAGATTTTTTATTATTTCCTGCCTTGAAGGACAGTAGCCAGTTTCACGGCTTAGCCAGGTTATCCTCTCACGTAAAGAGCTGATTTCCCTGTATTTGAGTTTCTCAACAGGCACCCTGAGAGCTCTCAACATCACCTCAAGGTCAATATCCACCAGAAGTGTGCCCTGGAACATAAAACAGCTCTTCAGTGATGTGCCTCCTGAGCCTGAAATTTTTTTTCCGTTCACTTCAATATCATTTCTTGGCCTGAATCCTGCGCTGATGCCGAAATTATTGATGCCAGCAGCAGCAGCAGAGCAGAAAAGCCGGTAATAGTCTTCAAATACAGAGATCCTTGAAGAAAAACTGTCAGAAGATGCAAATATTTCCCAACCTATATCACTTGTGCCCCAGTACAGGCTCCCGCCGCCTGTAATGCGCCTGTTAATATCTATATTTTCCTTTCTGCAGTAATCGAGCCTCAGTTCATTTTCTACATCCTGGAAATAACCTGCAAGCGCACAATGCGGTTTAAAACTTAAAAACCTTATGGTATCAGGTATTGAAGATTCCTCCCGTGCTTCAAGGATAGCTTCATCAAGCGCCATATTCTCTGCAGCTGTTAAATGTCCCGTATCAATTACCCTGATTTTTTTATTTTTATGCAAATCTTATTCCCTGTTCAGCAAATCCTCTTGCTTATTATAATCATAATCAATAAATTGATATAAGCCTGAAAATGAAAAATCTATTCCGAAATTTTAGATGCCAGCAATAAAAAAAGCCATCTTTTCTGCATCATCTTTTAAATTGACGTCCAATAGTGTATATTATTGCCAGTTTTTTTCAAAATCAAGGATTAGTATTGAAGAATAAAAATACTCCGGAATATATCAGGACAAGCCTTGCTGCAGCTATCTCACTTGGCTTTGAACCCGGCAGATTCAAAGAGCCCGTGTGTCTGACAGGTTTAAACCTCCTGCTGACATACGAAGAGGGCTGCAGGGGAAAATGCGCATACTGCGGTATTTCTGCTTCCGGGCACCAAAGCAGCGCCATTGCCTCCAGGGACCTGATCTCCAAAGAAGCTGGCAGTAAAAAAAATACATTTATAAGGGTTAAATGGCCAGTTTACAGGCTGGAAGACGTGCTTGAATCCATTAAATTAAGACAGGCAAACTTTAAGAGAGTCTGTATTTCTATGATAACTCACAGAAATGCCGTAAAAGACACTGCGCACATAACAGATAAGATAAGGTCTGCAAGCCGGCTGCCGATAAGCATCCTTATAACTCCCACTCTCATTAAATCACCCGAAGTGCTCATGCAGTTTAAAAATTGCGGAGCAGAGATGATCGGTGTGGCAGTCGATGCGGCAACCCGCGACATCTTTGAAAAATACAGGGGAAGAGGAGTAAAAGGTCCTCATAATTGGGATAAATACTGGCAGGTGCTCGAGTGGTC
>MWAX01000056.1 GCA_002068775.1 Actinobacteria bacterium ADurb.Bin346
TTTTTTCAATGAGTAATTAAAATAAAAAGATGAAAAGATATTCTTCATTATTATATTTTCATAACATTTCTAAAAAAATAAATAACCAGAGCGGTGCTGCTGCCGTTGAATTTGCCCTAATTTTACCGATTCTGGCCACACTCTTTTGTGGTATACTCTATTTAGGCGTTGCTTATAATAACTGGATAGCCCTTACCCATGCTGCAAGAGAAGGTGCAAGGCTGGCTTCAGTTGGGGAATATTCAGAAGAAAGGGTGCGCGATTCTGCTCCAAGCGTAGAAATAACAAGTATTAATATTACAGGAGCAGAGGGCAATATCGGAAGCCCTGTTTCTGTCACGGTCAAAGGTATTGTATTTGATATACATATTCCATTTATATGGCATTGGTCCGGCCAGCTTGAGAGCACTGCTACCATGAGGCGAGAGTCATCTAACTGATAAAAATATCATTGAATAATTAGATATAAAGATACAGAAAAAAGCGATCCAGCTTTTCTCCAGCAAAGTATAGGCCACATTACTGTGTTTTCACAAACAATGATTAACTGCACTAATAAAGAGTGCCTGTTGCATAATTTTATTAAAAAATAATCTAAATACTTAAAAACATATTTCCAATTATTAAAAAAATACAAAAAATAATTTAAACATTTTTATAAACTTACCGATATATATTTATAGATGTTTTTAAATAATTATATTTAGTCAATTATAAATGTTTTAAAGGTGGAAATTTCATGAAAATCAGGATTGTACTTCTCATTCTTGCCATAGTCTTTGGAATAGCAGCAGTTTTTGGAGTAATGATTTACTTAAATAATGTCAGGGACTCTGTTGAAAAAGAAGGAGAACTCGTAAGCGTACTTATGGCAGTGAAAGTAATTCCCGGAGGCACACCTGTTGAGGACATGATTGAAAAGGAGCTGGCTAAAGTAAATCAGCTTCCAAAAAAATATATAGTTGAAGGCGTGATCAACTCATTTGATAAATATAGCGGTTATGTTGCTTCCACACAAATAAACAAAGGCGAGCAGATAACTCCCTCAAAGCTTATCAGACTGGAAGATGTAAAAATGTCGTTTACTGTACCGGAGGGTATGATGGCAGTATCTGTGCCTTATGATGAAGTGAGGGGAGTGGCATTTTCGATTAAGCCCGGGGACAGAGTCAATGTTCTTGCCACACTTGAACCCAGCTCGCAGGATCTGGTTATTTTTACAAAAGAAATGTTAATGGCAATGCTTCTGGAAGGAAACCCGGAGCAGGAAGCAGCCCTGCCGGATTTACAGGGTCAGGCAACTCAGGGTTTTTCTTTTGTTCCTCTTGATGAAACTTCAGGCAAAGTAGATAAAATCCTTGATGGCAAAGATTACATAGTCTATCCGCAGACAAAGATCCTTTTGTGGAATATAGAAGTATTAAATGTAAGGTCCCGTGTGGAAGCTTCTTCTTCGGGTAAAGAATCTTCAGAAGAACAAGGCTCAAAAAACAGCAAAGCCGAGGATATAAAGGAAAATACTGTGGTCCTTGCTGTTACTGCTGAACAGGCAGAGAAACTTGTTTTTGCAGAAGAACTTGGCAAGGCATGGTTTGCGCTTGTTCCAGCCAGCGGCATGAACGAAGAAGAGACGCCGGGCAGGACTTATCTTAATATAATCGAAAATAAAGAGTAATAAGATTGACAGAACCGGCAAATGAAAATGCATTTATGATATCCGGTGAAAGATCGCAGAGGTTTGAATGAAAAAAATTCCAGTTGTAATAATAGACAGAGATGAAAAAAATGTTGAAAAGACCATTTCCATACTTGAGTTACTGCCGGCTATTGGCGCAACACGCTTCAGCCATGATATATATGATCTTGAAATGGTACTGGTAAAAAAAATCCCTACAATTGTCATTATAGGTCCAAACTATGGCCTTGAAGACCTCCAGGACATACTGATGCACTACAGCAATTCGCTGAGCAGCATAAAAATAATACTTCTTTCAAAGAGCATCTCTGCAGAGTTATTAAAATCAGCCCTTAAATTAAATATACATGATGTCCTGGAGTATCCATTCCATGAAAAAGATCTCCACGACTCATTTAACAGGGCTGAATCTATTTTTACCGATGACCAGGAGAAGGGCGCAGAAGAAATAAAACCCTGTGAAAAAATAATGTTTTTCAGCACAAAAGGGGGTGCGGGCAACACTTTTCTGGCAGTTAATTTTGCAATAGCATTAAAAGTCAAAACCAAGAAGGAAGTTGCATTATTTGATATGAACTTCCAGTTTGGGGATGTTGCGCTGATGTTGAATATCTATCCAAAAAATACAATTTTTGACCTTATTGCGATAAATAAATATGACCCTGAAAACCTCGGGATTCTGCTGACCCCGCACAGTTCCGGCATAAAAATACTGCCTTCACCCATTGACCCTTCACAGGGTGAATCAATAAGCATCGAAGCATCATTGAAAGTGTTTGAAGGCCTTACTAATGTTTGTGACTATATGATAATAGATTCACCATTCGGATTTAAGGACAGCATCCTCTCTATAATGGACAAGGTCGACCACATGTTTCTGGTTGCCACGAAAGATGTTCCCAGTATAAAGAATCTGAAAATATGTATACAGCTGCTGGAGAGACTATCTTACCCAAGAGAAAAAACATATATTATTTTAAACCGTGCTGACAGCAGAGTCGATTTTGAAGTGGATGAAATAGAAAAGACAATCCAGAGAAAAATAGATATACAGATACCCAGCGACAGGATGGTTCCGGTAAGTGTAAATAAAGGCGTTCCGATTATAAGCAGTGCCCCAAGATCATCAGTCGGGTCTAGTTTAGTTAAGATGATAGATATCATATTGCCCAAAAAAGAAAAAATCAAAGTTTAAGAAGATTATTAATAAAGATAATTAGTAATAAAGATAAACAATAAGGATAGAGAGCATAAGTTAAATTATAAATAATAACACAGGTATAAATAATAAAGGATAAGGGACAAAGGCAGCATCATGGGTTTACAGGAAAAGATTCGAAATTTGCAGGAAATCGAAAATAAATTCTCAGCAAGCAGCGGAGAGACTTTGTCACTCAGGGCAAAAAGAATTGAAGATATCAAGCGTGATATCCATTTAAAACTTGTTGAGGAGCTCTCTGATGTTATTTTCAGGAAAAATATCAGCGATGCAGAGTTAAAGACAAAAGTCAGCACCAGCACGCAAAAAATGGTATTTGAAACTGATTTCCCGCTTACCCATGAAGAAAGAAACAAAATAGTTACTGAAATAATTGATGACATTGTAGGTTACGGCCCGATAGAAGAATTCCTGAGAGACAAGGAAGTTACTGAAATAATGGTCAACAACCCTTTAACAATATTTGTTGAAAAATTTGGCAAGATTCATAAAACAGCAAAAACATTTATAGACGAAAATCACCTTTTAAGGATAATAGATAAAATTGTTTCGAAAATCGGAAGAAGGGTAGATGAGGCTTCGCCCTATGTTGATGCAAGACTTCCTGACGGCTCAAGGGTCAATATAATTATAAGTCCTCTTGCTCTTAATGGGCCGGTGATGACAATCAGAAAATTTTCTGCAGATCCTTTTACTATTGATGATCTCATCCGGATGGGAACCTGCTCCAGAAAGCTCTCGGATTTTATGAAAGCATGTGTGAAGGGCAGGATAAATATACTTATATCCGGAGGTACCGGTACAGGTAAAACAACTCTCTTAAATGTCGTTTCATCATTTATACCCAATGACGAGAGAATAATAACAATCGAAGATGCTGCAGAGCTGCAGCTTAATCAGACACATGTGATAAGACTTGAGTCAAGACCACCCAATATCGAAGGTAAGGGCGCAGTTGTGATAAGAGACCTTGTGCGCAATGCGCTGAGGATGCGCCCCGACAGAATAGTGGTTGGTGAAGTCAGAGGCGGAGAAGCTCTTGATATGCTTCAGGCAATGAATACAGGACATGACGGCAGCCTGAGCACCGTACACGCAAACTCTCCGAGAGATGTTCTTTCAAGGCTTGAGACAATGGTTCTTATGGCAGGGGTCGAACTGCCGGTAAGGGCTATAAGGGAACAGATTTCTTCAGCTATAAACCTGATTATCCATATGAGCAGGTTAAAAGACGGCTCAAGAAAAATCATTAAAGTCGCCGAGGTTCAGGGTATGGAAGGAGAAATAATAACATTGCAGGATATCTTTGTTTACGATTACTCTGCCGGCATGGATGAAAAAGGAAAGTATAGAGGTGAGACTAAGCCTACCGGACTCAGGCCCAAATTCCTGTCCAGATTACATGACTACGGTGTGGAAGTAGCCAATGCCACATTTATGGTTGATGCTTAATGAAAATGAAAAATTTTAAAAATCTTAAAATAAGATACAGGCTGTCTGCCGTCATTCTGCTTATTTTCATGGCGG
>MWAX01000057.1 GCA_002068775.1 Actinobacteria bacterium ADurb.Bin346
GTAGTATGCATTACCATGTTTTTCAGTATGCCTGCCATAATAAAAAGTCTGCCAAAGAAATCACTCGTAAAACTAAACCATTATGACAGTGCTGTAAAACAGCTCGAACAAAAGACCTCTGTATTCGAAAAATCTTTTGCGCCTGTATTCAGAAAATTATTTGCTAAAACAAGAAAAATATTGCCGAAAAATCTTGTAGAGTCAGTTAAGGGAAGGCTTGAGCTTGCAGGCATTCAGGATGTTATGAGGGTGGATGTGTTTTTAGCGATTAAGTTTTTTCTTCCTTTTGTTTTTCTTTTTACCCTTATCTTTATGATCCTGTTTTTTGAAGTTCCGGGGATGGTCAGGCTTGCAGTAGTGGTGCTTGTGCCGTTTACATATATCCTTCCTGATTATTATTTAAAAAGCAGGACAGCTAAAAGACAGGATGAGATAAGGAGAAGTCTCCCAAATGCGCTTGATCTGCTTACAATAAGCGTTGAAGCTGGCCTGGGGTTTGATCAGGCAATGTATAAGGTTGCAGTCAATACAAAAGGAGTGCTTGGGGATGAATTCAAGAGAACTCTTAAGGAAATGGAAATAGGCATTTCGAGAAAAGACGCTCTTAAGAATATGAGCAAAAGGACGGAGGTGCCCGAGCTCAATACTTTTATTTTTTCAATCATACAGGCAGAGATTTTTGGTATATCAATTGGCAAAGTGTTAAGGGTGCAGTCTGCTGAAATGAGAATAAAAAGAAGACAGATCGCAGAGGAAAAAGGTATTAAAGCTCCTGTAAAACTTGTTTTCCCGACTATCCTTTTTCTTTTCCCTGCATTAATGGTTGTAATCTTGGGACCTGCTGCAATCAGGATGCTGGACACTTTCAAAGTCATTATGGGCAAATAATGGAGAAAATAAATGGATCACAAAGATCTTGCCGGCTACTCGCTTGACAAAGTCAGCCCCGGCACAGTCGAAAAAAACGAATTTGAAGATATTTTCAGGGAAATGCTTAGAATTGAAAATTCAAGAAATCTTGGGAGCAGGGTGAAGTACTGCCTGATGAAAATATCCATTGAAAATTATAATACAGTAACAGCTTCTCTTAAGGCTGAAGAAAAGAACTCTTTTTTGCTTAGATTTTCGAATTTTTTATTGAAGAATCTCAGAAAAAAAGATATTTATCTTATGTCTGAGCCAGGTAAATTTCTTGTTATTTTTCCTGATATCAGCATAGATGCAGCAGACAATGCATTAAAAAGAGTTGGGCTTCTTGCAGACAGAGAATTTAAAAACAGATTAAAGATTTCATGGGAAGTTCTCATTGGCACAAACATGCCGGAAGAAATAAAACCTTTTTTGAGCAAAGCAGACATTATCTCTGAAATGAAATCAGGCCGGACTACAGGTAAGGACGATGAAAGAATAATGTTAAAAAAAAATGCTTTAAATATAATATTCAGAAACTTCCTTTTATCTTTTTTATTTTTTTCAGTGATTCTTTTTGCAGGACTCAGCATTATATTTTATGGTACAAGCAAATTTGCATTTTTCCCATGGTATGAAAGTTTCAATAATTTTCTAAACACTGCTGCTCCGGGAGTTATTGACTATTTCAGTAATTTGAATATTAAAGCTGCGCCGTTTTTATTTTTTATGACACTGATGCTTTCTTTTAGTATGATATTCGGCCTGGGAATGATTACAGGATTTATAATCAATCTTAAAATGAAAAATAAAGGAATGATAAAATACAAGATAGTCTCGATGCAAAATAAAAGCAGAATTGCTTAAAATCCTTCAATATCCACTTTTCTCTTTAACATACTTTTAATGAGCTCAATACCCAAGTGTTGCCGGCAACCATTTCAAAAATGTCGTTAAGGTTATAGCGGCACTCGCCAAGTCTACAGCTGCGCCCGTCAAACTCATAGCTGCGCTCACCAAACTCATAGCTACGTCCATCAAGCTTATATCTGCGCTTGCCAAACCTGTAAAAGTGAAATTATATTCAACAGAATTGCTGTAAAAAATATTTATTGTCTGGCAAACTCTTTGTTCTGACGGTATTTAATGCAGCTCTTTCAAAGTATCGAACAATAAACAGTATAAATTTAAATAAGGTAAAATTTTATAATTAGTATCTTGCATTATAATATACTATGTGTTATTATATAGCCATAGCAATACCCTGAAAGGATATTAATGAATATTCAGTTTAAAAAAGGCGTGCTTGAACTTTGTGTGCTGGCGTTGCTGACGAAGAAAAACCGGTATGGATATGACCTTGTAAACGAAATATCCAAAAATATAGAGATATCAGAAGGTACCATATACCCGCTTTTAAGGCGCCTGAAGAATGTTGGTTGGGTCACAACATATCTGCAGGAATCCAGGGAAGGCGCTCCCCGCAAATATTATAAGTTAACCCAATCAGGACAGAAGGTAACGGAAGAAATGAAAGCAGACTGGGAAGATTTTGTAGAAAAAGTAAACGGGCTGCTCTCAGGCGGTGATATGAATGAATAAAAAACAGTTCATTAAAAAACTTGAAAAAAATCTCAGCGGCCTTCCTGAGTCAGAGATAAAGGATATTATCCTGGACATGGAAGAGTACTATGATGTGGGGATTGAGCGGGGCAGAACTGAAAAAGAACTGCTTGATTCACTCGGTAATCCGCGAAATCTTGCAAGACATATCAAACTTGAATCTTATATTAAAAAAGCTGAGGAATCAGCAAGCGCCTCAAACATAACAAAAGCAGTGCTCACTTCAATAGGCCTAAGTTTTTTTAACCTGATTTTCATGCTTCCTCCGGTTGCAATAGCAGCATCCCTGCTGGGTGTTCTTTTTGCAGTCTCTATCACAATTTCAGCTGCAGGTATTTCGGGGGTGGCGGCAGGTTTATTTTACCCGCTTTATTCTCAGTACCTGACTTTTACAATAAATCAGGCAATACTCATCTTTGGTTTTCTTGGGACAGGATGTTTAGGCGCATTGTTCTTTATAGGTAATATTTTTCTGGCAAAACTTTTTTACAGAGCAATTGTCAGATACATGAAATTCAACCTTGGCATAATAAAGGGAAGGAGGCAGCAGGATGGGCCCCAGACTTAAAAAAACAATAATTATCCTTGCATCCATTATGGTCATATCTTTCCTGATAACCGGCATAATCCTGTACACAACCGGAGGAGTCTCTGCAGTTGCTGCCAGGGCTGCACAGATTACAGCATCCAAAACCTTTGAAAGCGGACAAATAAATGAAGTGCTGATAAATACTGTAAATACAAATATAAATGTACTTCCCGCCGGCGACAATAAAATAAGCATTGATTTTTATGGCAGTGTTACTTCAAACACTGCAAAAGGGCTCCCGGAGCTGGTGGCTTATGAAAAAAATGGTATTTTAAGCATTACAATAACATATCCGAGAACAATTGTGGCTGGTCTTATAAATCTGTCAAACTTGTATCTTGATGTATATATTCCTGATCATTATCCCGGCAAAATCAGCATTGAAACAATTTCAGGCGATACCACTGTAAAAAATTTTTCAGCAAACGATTTCCATCATAAAAGTATTTCAGGGGATATGATAGCAAGAGAATTTAATGCCGCTAATATGCTGCTTAAGTCAACATCGGGCAGTATATTACTTGAAGACAGCCGGGGGAAAATCGATGCAAGCAGTGTTTCCGGCGAAATTGCCGTAAAGCTGCCGGATTTTAAAAATGATTTAAATTTAAAAACTGTATCCGGTGCTGTAAAAGTCACAATGCCCGTTAACAGCAATTTTGATTTCGATATCGGATCTATAAGCGGGGATATTTACAATGATTTCAGCGCCAGGATAAGCTATGCAGACGGAAGAAAGTTTGAAGGTTCTGTCGGCAATGGCGCCAGTAAATTGACAGTATCAACAACTTCCGGAGATATCAGAATAATGAAAGGGGAGTAATAATATGCAAGGCAGTGTTAAAAAAACAGCAATGTTTCTTCTGGTATTAATAACGGTGTTTGCAATTGCAGCTGGTTTGGCGTCCTGTATACAAATAACGGGACTTACAGGTTCAGGAAATGTGGTAAGCGAAGAGAGGACAGTTTCAGGTTTTAATGCAGTTGCATTAAGTGCCGGCATGAATCTTTACCTTGAACAGGGAGATACTGAGTATTGCAGAATTGAGGCTGAGGACAATATCATTGCACAGATTATCACTGAAGTAAAAGATGGAAAGCTTTCCATAAGGTACAGGAATTTTCTTGGAGGCATAAGCAACAGAAAACCGGTCAATGTGTTTGTGACATTCAAGAACCTCAGTCAGATAAATGCATCAAGCGGTTCAAGAGTCGAGTGCGGGCTAATTAATTCTGACTCACTGAAAATTGGCATAAGCAGCGGAGCAACAGGAGAATTTACAGTCAGTGCAGAAAACATAGATATTGGATTGTCAAGCGGCGCACAAATGAAGATATCGGGTGAGGTAAAAAGCCAGAATGTAAGGCTTTCCAGCGGAGTAGTATATAATGCCGAAGACCTTAAAAGCAGCAATGCCGACCTCAAAGTATCAAGCGGCGCACAGGCA
>MWAX01000058.1 GCA_002068775.1 Actinobacteria bacterium ADurb.Bin346
CCAGGATATGTTGGTTATGAAGAAGGCGGTTTTCTTACAGAAGCAGTCAGGAGAAAACCATATTGCGTAATACTTCTGGATGAAATAGAAAAAGCGCATCCGGATGTATTTAATATACTCCTGCAGATAATGGATGACGGCAGGCTCACAGACGGCCATGGCAGGACAGTGGATTTCAAGAACACAGTTATTATAATGACTTCAAACATCGGAAGTCAGTGGATCATTGAGCTTGGAGAAAAAGATGAAGCGGAAATGGTCCGGAGGATAAACGAGGCTTTAAAAACAAGCTTTAAACCTGAATTTTTAAACAGGGTGGATGATATAATAATTTTCCACAGGCTTGGAATTGCCCAGATAAAAAGTATTGTCGATATCCAGGTGGACAAGCTTAAAGCAATGTTATCTGCCAGGAACTTAAAAATAGTCTTAACCGCTAAAGCGAAGGAACATCTTGCAGGTGAGGGCTTTGACACTGCTTACGGCGCAAGGCCGCTAAAAAGAGTTATCCAGAATGAAATACAGAATGTGCTTGCAATGAAAATACTAAATGGTGAAATCAGAGAAGGTGATTCGATTACTATTGATGCCCCTGGTAAAGCCGGAGAAGGCTTAAAATTTATAATCGGGTAAAAAATATCTATGTAAAAATATCCATGAAAAACATGTATAAAAAAATGGAATTAAAAAGCGCAGTGAGCTGCAATAAAAACGCGGTGATGACAGCAATCATACTGCATTGAAGGGGCAGTTTTTTTAAAGCCTGTCCCTTCTACCATTTATTTTTTTAATGTTTTCTGCTCTTATTTTAAATTTCCGGTGCTGCTGGCGATATCGTCTTCATCAATTTTGTCCAATTGGCTATCTTCAAAATGTTCAGCTTCCTCTTTCAGCTCATTAAACTCTTTTTCCAGCGCAACAGTTATTTTATCAACGATTTTTTTATACTCTCTTTTGTCAGTGAGCTCGTAAAAATCATCCACGATGTTTTGCGCCATGGGATCTATCGGCTCTCCGATAAAAATATTTATTTTCCTGAAAGTATTTAAAACAAGGGCAGAAATACCTTCAAAAACAGGGTGCCTGTCAAACCATGAGCCTTTCGGAGGACCCTTATGAAGATTATGCAAATAAACCGGTATGATGGGCAGCTTTGTCTTGTAGCTCAAATATGCCGCTCCATCTTTGAATTTTCCGAACATATTATTCTTAAAAAGATCTCCTTCCGGAAAGACACCAAAAAATATCCTCTTACCCTTTGAAATGCTGAAAAGCTCTTTAAAGCTTTTAAAATTTTTGTTGAACTCTTTTTTAAAAACAGGAATGCTGTTGGCGAACTTACGCATGAAAAAAGAAGTGAGCCTGTTGCTGAATCTTTCACTGTCGGTCAGGAAATATATTTTTTTCCTTATTGCGCTTAGAACTATTAAAGGATCTGCGCCATTAGTGTGATTAAATGCAAATATTGCAGAATTTTCCTTTGGAATTTTTTTTGGATCTGAAATTTTTATTCTCAGTGTCATCCTGTAGGAATTTATCACAATAAAACGCGGAATGTTATATACAACATTTAAAAATCTGGATAAGGCTGTTTTTAAAAATCTCATACCTTAATATGTCTTAAACGTTATTTGTTAATGATATTAAATAATAAAACAGCAAGTCCGCCTTAGTCAATTACAATGCATTTCTTAAGTAATAATTGATAATAGTTATTTGCTATTTATTTGCCGGGCATTTATAAATTCTGTTCTTTTCTGATTTTATCAAAATATTTCTGAATATTTGAATAATGCGTGCCCCTCCAGTAATATTTTTTGCAAACAGTGCAGTACATGAAAAACTTCTGGGTCCTGTAAACATATGGCGGGACTTTATCTTCAAGCGTACTTTTTGCAACGTTTTCCAGATAAGCATTGCATTCGATGCAGCGGATGAGGTTAGGCTCAAGCTTTAAACCCAGCTCGTTTTTTACCTGCTTCAGCTGCTCGCAAAGCTTACTGCTTTTAATAAACAGATATTTGACTGTATTATTTTTACAATCCCTTCTTTCAAGCATAAGGGCATCTCTTGTTAGCACAATTCTTGATTCTGCTTTTGCAGTTTCAATAATATGGGCATCATCATAATGATTATTGTAAGAGACATCCATTCCTGCCATTCTTAAGTATCTTGCAAGTCTGCCCACCATAATATCTGCAATAAATTTAATATCTCCCATATCCTTCCAAATCCGCCTTTTCTTTTAAAAAACCCATCAATTTCAGCCAGTACTTTTCCGGCAACCCGCAGGGGCAGAGCCAGGCGCACTTCAGTGCGCTGATATCTAAATGCAGCAAAACAATTCCAGAAATATTATATAATATAAATCAAAGATAAATTATACACAGATAAAAAATGCAGAAATACCTGTGGCCCTGTCAATAACACAGCATTAATAAAGGCCTTTATTATAAAGAGTTTTAACTGGGGGAGCACAATGTTTAAGACATCATTAAAATTATTTAAAATAGCCGGCATTGAAATCAGGCTTGACTACAGCTGGTTTCTTATTTTTGCAATTCTTGCTTACTATTTTGGTTTTTCTTATTTTCCCAAACTGCTGCCTGAGCTTAACAGCGGTATTATTGCTGCAATTACAATAATCACTGTTCTTCTTTTTTTCTTTTCAGTTCTTGCTCATGAGCTAAGCCACTCCCTGATAGCCAAAAGCAAGGGGATGGGGGTAAACAGAATATCCCTGTGGATTTTTGGCGGGATGGCAGAAATCGAGAAAGAGCCGGATACTCCATTCAAAGAATTCATAATGTCAATTGCCGGGCCGGTTACAAGTTTTGTCATTGCTTTTATATTCGGAGTGGTCTGGTATTTTACCAGAAATTTTGCGCCTGTTGGTGAGCCGGCAGCATATCTTGCGCAGATAAACATAATACTGGGGGTATTTAATCTGCTGCCGGGATATCCGCTTGACGGAGGAAGAGTGTTAAGATCTATTATCTGGAAAGTAACAGGAAGTCTCAAGCGAGCAACCTTCATTGCTTCAACAACCGGAAGAGTCTTTGGATTTATTCTGATTGCTGCAGGTATTGTATTTATTTTTACAGGCAATTTCCTTAACGGCATCTGGTTTGCGCTTATCGGATGGTTTTTGCAGTCTGCTGCATACATGAGTTACAGGCAACTGATTTTTGAAACTTCTGTTAAAGGTATTAAAGTAAAAGACATCATAGGTGAAGAAATTGTGACTGTTTCCCAGGAGACGACTCTTCAGGAACTTGTTGACGAATATTTCATGAAATACAGGTTTTCAAGATTTCCGGTTACGGCAGGCGTTCATACCCGGAAAATATTGGGTGTAATATCTATTCATGATATAAAAGCCTTCCCGAAAGAAGAATTGGACACAATAACTGTAGGTGAAATTGTAAAATCAATTTCTTCAAATGAAATAATCCCTGAGGATATGGAAGTTTCCGAAGCTATAAAGCAAATGACGAAGCTCAATCTCGGCCATTTAATTGTGATGTCAGGAAACCGCTTAAAAGGAATGCTGACCAAAACAGATGTGATGAATTATATACAGTTCTATTCTGAGCTGCATTGATTTTAATGTTGCCCGCAAAAGATTTACATTTGATATTTACATTTGACAGTTTTAAGTTTTGTCAGGCAAATTATTACCCAAAAAAATAAAAGCTGATAAAATGGTGTGGTTTGATAGGCATAAGCTTCAGAATCTGGAAAAAATTCAGGCAGAAAAAGGCAATGGTTCAATTTAAAACAGAAAAATATAATAACTTTAATAAGATAAAGCGGTTCAAGGATTACAAGAGCAAATTAAAAGCAGAGCTTTCCGACCTTAAAGTCATCTACACTGATATGGACGGCACCCTGTTAAATGATGTAGGCTGCATGATAAAGGATGTCAATGGAAAATTTTTTCTTGGCTGTCTTGAGCTTTTTGAAAAAATTTATGAAAAAAAACTTGATGTAGTTTTAGTATCCGGCCGCAGCAGGCAGCAGCTTCGATACAATGCGCAGCTAATTGGAGCCAAAAACTTTATTGCTGAACTCGGATGCGAGCTTGTGCATAATGAAGGCGAAAAAGTGTATGTGACTTTTGACAAGAGCAGTTACAATTACGAGATCACCAGGGGAGGCAGGGATCTGGTAAAAATAATTGAATTGTTTAAAGCAGAATTTCCCGGAAAAATTGAAAGCAAGCTTGAATGGAGCATGGCACGCAACCACAATGCACTTTTCTTTGGTGAAATAGACCTTGAAAAAGCAAACAGACTGCTTGATAAAAATGGATATGGGGGACTTTCCCTGGTTGATAACGGTTTTACAAAACTGGCAAAACAAAAACTTGATGTGAAGCATCTGAGGATTTACAACCTTATGCCAAAAGGTGTGGATAAAGCTGTTGCAATGAAAATGGACAGACAGATAAGGGGCTTAAAGCTTGAAAACTGCATTGGGCTGGGGGATTCTATTGAGGACCTTAAAATGGCGCGGGAGGTGCACTCATTTTTTCTGATGAAGGATGCAGTCGAGAGGGACAGTGGCATAATGGAAGAAATCAGTAAATATAATAATATCTATATTACGAGCCGGGAAATGAACAGGGGATGGGCAGAGGTAATAAAATACCTTGCGCATTAATTTCAATAA
>MWAX01000059.1 GCA_002068775.1 Actinobacteria bacterium ADurb.Bin346
TTTTAAGCCTTGAAGTGAATTCATTGAGTTTGAAAATTTTGTTCTGCAATTCCCCTGACATCCTGGCATATCCAAAAATCTTCATCCTGAATATAGAGGGGCTCATTTTTGGTTTTGCATCTTCAGCAAACACATTTTCAGTAAACTCATCTTCAGTAAATCCATCTTTAGTAAACTCTTCTTCAGTAAACTCATAGGAGTGCAGCTGACACCCCGCTTTCTGCCTGTCAATTATATCCCTGAATTCTTCTTTAAATTTTTTCTCTAAATCATCTTTAACAGCACTCTGGGCTCCCGCCTCGTCTTTTCCGCATTCACTCGATATTTCAAAATCATAAAATAAAAGATCTATTACAGACATGAGTGAGGCAGTTTTCCCGGAAGCGCTGACTGCCTCTGTCACCTGAATATTTAATGGGAGCTGACTGTTTACCATTTTCTTAAACTCCTGTGCGTCAGACTTTTCTGCAATACCCAGGTCGCCATATTCTGCAAGGCTCTGAATTCCGAGCGGGATGGGATTACTCAAACTAAGCCTTGGCTTTGGATTAAAGCCGGAACTATACTCAGCATTTATGCCGGCTCTTATGAATGCGCGGGAAAATAATGTCATCATATCAAGATGGGACAGGTATTTTAATTCATTCTTCTTAAAAAATTTAAACCTGATTATTTCCTTAGGCATCCTCCTGCAAGCTCCTTTTTATTTTTTTCTTTTTAAATTCTTTAAATGCACTTGGCAGCTCTGTATTCTTTTAAGAAGAAAGATTTATTTATGCCATTGTCAATTATATCCCAGGGCAGCACTTCATTTTCATTGTAATTCCGTGTTGTATAAAAAGTCATATCCAAACCAGCTTTTAAAAAGCTTTCCTCCCATGTACTGTGATCAAAGAAGTCTGTCCAGTTGTCAAATTTCGCTCCTGATTTCCAGGCATATTCTATGACGTCTGCAGTTCTTGAATCTCCCCTTGACATCGCACATTCAACTGCGCTTTTATAAGGGCTGGTCCAGTGCAGTTTTACAAACTTTTTGGGCATTCTTGAGGAAATTATTCCAAATTTATGCTTTAAGCTTTCTACATCTTCCTGGCCGTGCCACTGAAAAGGTGTGAAAGGTTTTGGGCAAAAAGCATTTATACTGACTCCCAGAGTGAGCCTGCCAATACTCCTGCCTGATAATACAGTTTTTGCAATTGCAATTATTTTACGCACCAGATCAGGTATGGCATAAACATCATCTTCAGTCTCAAATGGAAGACCTATCATGAAGTATAACTTTATCTTTTCCCAGCCTTCACGAAGCGCAAGAGTTATGCTGTTTAAAAGATCCTCTTCTGTAAAATCTTTTTTTATTATATCCCTGAGCTTCTGGCTTCCGGCCTCCGGGGCAAATGTAACACCGGTCCTTCTTCCGCTCTGAATCAGTTTTGCAAGGCCCAGCGTAAAGCTGTCCAGCCGAAGAGAAGGCATGGAAACAGAGATCCTGTTAAGGCGCTCTGCTGCAAGCACTTTTTCAACCAGCTCGGAAATTCCCCTGTAGTCAGATGAAGAAAGTGAAGTGAAAGAGATTTCGTCATATCCTGTTTTTTCCAATCCTTCAGCGCTTTCCACATAAAGCTTTTCCAGACTTTTTTGGCGCACAGGCCTGTACGTAAATCCTGCCTGGCAGAATCTGCAGCCTCTGCTGCAGCCTCTCATTATCTCGATATTAAGCCTGTCATGCACTGTCCGGATATTCGGTATTACCGGTATGCCTGCAGTCACTGTATTCTCAAAATCTTTTACTGTTGCTTTTTTCACCACTGCCGGAACAGCATCACTGAATTCAAAACCACTTATAGTTCCCTGCTGCGTATAATTTATTTTATAGAAGCGCGGTACAAAAACTCCTTCAAGCCCTGACAGTTTTAACAGAAGCTTTCGCTTAATATCATTATTAATGACTGATTTTGCAGGGTTTTTTTCAGCATAAGCCTGTTCTGGATATTTTTCTTTATTGCCATTTGTTCTTTGAAGTGTTCGCGGTATTATGTATTCAGCCTTAAAATCCTTTATAGTTTTAAGTATTTCAATTATTACCTCCTCGCCATCACCAACTACTATAAAATCCATGAATTTTGACAGTGGCAAGGGATTAAACACAGAGGATCCCCCGGCGCAAATAAGGGGAAAGATATTCTGCCTCTCATCATGCCTTACCTTTAAGCCGGAAAGATCGATGATGTTGAGAATATTTGTGTAAAGCATCTCATGTGCTGCATTAAATCCAATCAGCTCAAAATCAGCAAGACTTATCCTGTTTTCCAGGGAAAAAAGTGCAGTCCCGGTTTCTCTCAATACTGACTCAAAATCTGTCCATGGGGCAAAAGCGCGCTCAGCAGTCGCGTACTGGCATTTATTTACAGCATTGTACAGTATCTGGATTCCAAGGTTTGACATTCCCACTTCATAACTATCAGGAAAAACAAGGCACACTTTTACTGTTTGTGGATTGTTCTTTAGATAATCGAGGGGCTTGCTTTTTATGCCTACTTCATTATTGACATACCTGCCGGGTTTTTCTATCCCTTCAAGCAGTTTTTCAAGCCTTTTAAAAGCTATGGTTGTTATTTTATTATTCATTTATCTTTTCTGAATTTACTGTTGCCCGGACATCAGTCAAAATCATCATATGCTATTTCATAGTCAGTTCGCAATTCCCTCCTGAGATAGACATTTTCCACCAGGGCAACTCCGAGAAAGATAGCCAGCAGGTTTGAGCCTCCATAGCTTACGAATGGAAGAGGTATGCCAATAACAGGCATTATTCCTATTGTCATTCCAATATTTATAACGCTTTGGGTCAGTATTATAAAACCTATCCCTGCTGCAATCAGCTTTCCAAAATTATTTCCGGCTCTTAAGGCAATATGAAAGCACCGCCATATTATGATAGCTATCACTGCTATTACCAGAACAGCTCCGAAAAATCCTACTTCTTCACCAATGACTGAAAAGATAAAATCAGTGTGGTGCTCGGGAACATAGCTCAAGTTTGTCTGCTTGCCGAGAAAAAGACCTTTGCCCCACAGTCCGCCTGACCCGATTGCAAGTTTCGACTGAAAGAGGTTATAACCTATTCCCTGTTTTTCTATTTCGGGTTTTAAGAAGACAAGTATCCTGTCAAGCTGGTATTGTTTTATTAATCCGGTTTTTACTGCAGTGAAAAATCCTCCAACGGTTACAGCAAGTATGCCAAAAAAATAAAAAAGATTTGCTCCTGAAATGAAAAGCATTCCCATATAAGTTGCAAAGAAAATAAGGGCAGTTCCGTAATCAGGCTCCAGCAATATAAGCACTATTGGGACAATTGCTGCCAGAAGGGAAAATGCAACTTTTTTAAAACTGACACTTTCCACTTTTTCCCTGGGCCATTTTGAAAGAATAGCTGCAGTTACAAGAACCAGGAGTATTTTTGACAGCTCAGAAGGCTGCGCGCTGAATAACTTCAGATCTATCCAGCTCTTTGAATAATTCACTTCATAACCAAAAATAGAGACTGCAGCAAGTATAAGAGCCGATATAACAAGGAAAACCCACCAGAACTTCCAGAGGCTCCTGTAATTCATGAACTGTAAAAGTATGAACATGACTGCAGCGCCAATGAGCCAGTACCCCTGTCTTTTAAAATAATACATGGGATCTGACACCCCTTCGGGCATGCTGTATCTGGTTGCGCTGTATATAATGAGCACTCCAAATCCTGCAAGCAGGAAAACAGCAAGCGGCAAAATTATTTCAAGATTGGATCTGCTTTTTTTCCCGTCGTCTTCTATTATTATTTCCTGCTTAATCAGGAAGCTTTTTTTCTGGAAATCCCGCATATTCATTCACCATACCCCAGATTAAATAAATACTCGTATATTTTCTCTGCTATTGGTGCAGCGGAGTTAGAACCTCCGCCAGCCTGCTCTAACATTACAACAATTATGTATTCAGGATTTCCAGCCGGCGCATATGTTACGAACCAGCCGTAGTCCTGTTTGCCTATCACTTCTGCTGTACCGGTCTTGCCTGCAACCGGTATCTTTTTTAAAGGAAACTGCATAAATCTTGATGCTGCAGTCCCCTGTGACACGACCAGCTTTAAGCCCTGCTCTATCAAATCCATATATTCTTTGTTCATTTCAAGGTCGACACTGCCGCCTTCTCCCAGCTTTGTAAAAACATCTCCATTTTCATCGCGCACTTCCATGCCAAAATGCGGGACATTTTTTATCCCCCTGTTTACCAGTATGGCATAAGCATTTGCCATTTGAAGGGGTGTTACAAGAAGATCACCCTGTCCAATAGCCATATTTACAGTATCTCCGGGAAACCACACTGTGTTATCTTTTTGCTCCTTAAAATATTCTTTTTTCCAGTCTTTATCAGGTATTATGCCTGTGTCTTCATATGGAAGATCGACCCCTGTATTGGCGCCGAACCCGAATAATCTTGCATATTTTTGAAGAAGTTCATCTGAATTACTGTTTTTCAGAAAAAGCTCATAACCCACTTCATAGAAATATATGTCACATGAATTCTGTATTGCACTTAATATATTCATGGCACCATGTCCGCCTTTTGCCCAGCACCATTTAGGAAAATCATCCCCAAGGCCAGTCCATATGCCTCTGCAGTTTATATACCTGGTTTTATTGATGACACTTTCAGAAAGTCCT
>MWAX01000060.1 GCA_002068775.1 Actinobacteria bacterium ADurb.Bin346
TTCTTTTACCTGGATTGCTCCTTTAACTTCTATTTCAAGTATGACGTTTAATCCCTCACTGAGTTTCTGTTCAACAAAAGATTTTGGTGTCCCGTAATTAAAATCACAGTAACTGGCGCATTCAAGAAGGCTGCCCTCGGATTCCATTTTTTCAAATTCTTTTTTTGTAATGAACTTATACTTTATTCCTTCTGTTTCATTTTTTCTTTTTGGCCTTGTTGTTACGGAAACCGATTTTATAAAGCCTTTAACACTCTTAAGAGCATCTTCTATCAATGTGCTTTTCCCTGCACCTGACGGACCCGAGATAACTATAAGCTTTCCTCTGCATTTTTCGCTGCTGCTCATTTTGACCATAGAAATTTTTTTTATCTTATTTTGTTAAAGAAATAATCAATAATGTTCAGTTATATTAAAAAACTTAAAAAAATCCCTTGACTGCCTGCGGCCCAGGCCTTTAAGTTTTTTGCATTTGTTTATTTTCAATTCAGCCATAAGCCTGCTTGCGATTACTGGACCATAACCGGGAAGCGCTGAAACAAACTCTATCACCCTCATATTGGCAAAACATTCAAAGTACATCTCTTTGCTGGAAAAAACATCTTTTACTGTTATTTCACCTTTTTTCATTTTTTGTTTCAGAACAGATCTTTTATTCCTGATCTGCCTTGCTTTTTCTATATCAGCAAAAGGAATATTTTTCAAGCTTTGCAAAAAATCTGCCTTCCTAAAATGGTTTAAAAAAACAAACTTTATTTCCTGCTTCCAGGATAATATAATTCAATGTCTTCCCTGCAAAGCGGGCATTCTTCAGAAGAATAATTATCCACTTCTATTTTAATGAGGCTGTAAAAAGGATAACCGAAATCAACTTTATTGGATCTGTCAACTATACAAATTACGCCGGTAATACTGGCGCCGGCATTTTTGCATATGTCTATAACTTCAAACACTGAACCGCCGGTGGTTATCACGTCCTCTGCAATGATTATATTTTCGCCGGGACTTATCTCAAAGCCTCTTCTTAACTCCATAATTTTTTCTTTTCTCTCAGTAAAAATCATCCTGCTGTTTAAAGCAAGACCGAGCATATAACCAAATAAAATACCACCCATTGCAGGAGACACTACTGTATCTATCGTGCTCTTACTGATTGCATCCTTATATTCATTGACTGCAGCATTGACAAGATAAGAAGTTTTATCAGGATATTGAAGCAATTTTGCACATTGCAGATAAAATTTACTGTGAAAACCGCTTGTCAGCTTAAAATGACCTTCAAGTATTGCCCCGGTTTCTACAAGAACTCTATATACGTCTGCAGATTTCAGTTGACTTAATACCCTCATGCTATTCCAATGCCCTTTCCATTTCACTAAAAATAATATTTATAGGTTCATCAATTTTTTCTTTTGAGGTTATAGATCTCCCCACTATGATAAAATCAGCACCATTTTTTATGGCGTCATATGGAGTGCTGCTCCTTTTCTGATCATTTGCTTCATCATGTGCAAGCCTTATTCCCGGAGTTGCAATATAAAAACTGCAGCCCAGTTTTTCCCTGAGAGAGAGCACCTCATTTGGTGAGCATATTATCCCGTCTATGCCGCTGCCAACTGACATCTCTGCAAGGGTTAAGACTGAACTTAAAAAGCCGGATTTAAAACCCATGCTGTCAAGGTCATTATTGTCAAGGCTCGTAAGAATTGTCACGCCAAATAAAAGCGGCGGAAATGAATTAATGGCATCTGATTCCTTTTTTGCAGAATTTCTTGCTTCTGAAATCATTTTTGAGCCGCCAAGGCAGTGCAGGGTCACGCTATCTGCGCCCAGCCTTGTAATTGCTGATATGGCCTGGCTGACAGTATTCGGTATATCCATCAGCTTGGCATCGACCATGACTTTATATCCAAAACTTTTTGCAGTTTTAATAATATCTGTTCCGCAACTGTAAATCATTTCAAGCCCGAGTTTTAATGTAGAAACCCTGTTATTTATTTTATGGCATAATGAAATCATTTCCTGCTTCGAGCTGACATCTATGCTCACTATGAGCCTGTCTTCTTTCTTTAATATTTTTCTTTCATAATTTCCATCACTCATATCCTGTTGCCTTCCGTCCCAATTGTTTTTTTATCATCATGACTCTTTTATTGCCTTACCGACCATTTCATCAAGGCTGGAAAATCCCATTGACACCATATAGCCAGCTATTCCTTCAATAATTTTTTCACTTATTACAGGATTTATAAAATTTGCAGTTCCCACGCCAATTGCACACGCTCCGGCAATAAGAAATTCAACAGCATCCTGCCAGCAGGAAATGCCGCCCATTCCTATCACCGGTAATATTTTTTCTTTTGCAAGCCGATACACATGAAATAAGGCAACAGGTTTTATTGCAGGGCCCGAAAGTCCGCCTGATATGTTTGCCAGTCTTGGCTTAAATGTCTCAATGTCAAATGCGGTTCCAGTAATTGTATTTATGATAGAGATTGCATCAGCTCCATTTTCTTTTGAAATGATTGCAGATTCGATTATAGTGTTAAAATTCGGGCTAAGTTTTACTATCAGCGGAACATCGATAATATTTTTTATCTCACTTACTACCGGCCCTATCTGCCCGGGAGCAGCGCAAAATGCCATCCCCCCTTCTCTTACATTTGGGCATGACAGATTGAGCTCGACAGCTTTTAACTCTTTTTCTATGGTTTTTATCTTTGCTGCAATTTTTTTGAATTCTTCTGTGTCACAGCCAAAAATGCTCAGTATTATATCAGCGCCAAGCTCTTTCATTTTACAAAGTTGTGTATCAAGGAAGTAATTTATTCCTTCATTTTGCAACCCTATGGAATTAAGCATGCCGCTTGAAGTCTCCCATATCCTTGGAGGAGCATTGCCTTCTTTTTTTTCTAATGAAAAACTTTTTGTAGTGACAGCACCCAATTTAGATATATCAAAAAAAGCATTGTATTCAACCCCTCCTGCAAATGTACCTGAATTTACAAAAACAGGGTTTTTAAATAATGACTTTCCTATTGTTAAAGAGAGTCCTTTATTATTTTTCAAGACCTCATTCAAAGATTACCTCCATAAGATTAAAAACAGGGCCATCACTGCAAACTTTTTTATAAACTACTGTTCCGTCTGCTTCTTTAATTTTAATTACGCAGCCCATACATGCGCCAATTCCGCATGCCATTCTTTCTTCAAGCAATGAAAGTGCTGTAAATCCATGCGCGTTAACAAGTATCTCCTGTATTACCCTAAGCATGTCAGAAGGTCCGCATGCAATTATAATGGAATTATTTAATTTTTTTATATTTGCTGCAAGATAAGAAGTGGGTAGACCTTTTTCACCAAATGAACCGTCTTCAGTAAAGATCCTGTAATTTTGAGTTATCTTTGCTATGTCTTTTTCCCATGAAAAAAACACATTATCTTTAAATCCTGCAATGAATAAAATCTCTTTTTCCTTTTCAGCAAGGTGCGCAGCAGCAAGGCACAAAGGCGCAATCCCTATTCCGCCGCCAATAAGTATATATTTTTTACCATCATCTAAATCAAATTTTAAACCATTGCCAAGAGGTCCTATGAAATCAAGATTCTGTCCTTTTTCCATTCTGGAAAGAAAAGCAGTGCCTTTTCCTCTTACTATATATAGAAGTGAAAAAACATTAAATCTTTTATCAATTTCGTAAATCCCGAAAGGTCTTCTAAGAAGCGGGTCTGTCGCGTCTTCTGTTGAACATTTCACCTCAACAAACTGGCCCGGAATAGCATTTCTGCATATGTAAGGCGAAAAGACCTCTAATTTATAAAGGCTGCTGCCATATTTTTTATTTGCCAGAATCTCTCCGCTTAATAATTTCATCTTCTTCCAATTCTAAAAGACTCTCTGCTTTATTTCTGATTATAATGATATTCTCAATATTCCTGGATGCTCTTTACTCCGATTTTTTTATTTGACTGCAGCTCTTTTATCCCCTGTACGACTGCTGAAGCGGCAGACAGCGTTGTCACGGACGGCACGTTCTGCATTACTGCGGCAGTTCTTAAATAATAACCATCGCTTCTTGCATTTCTTCCCTCAGGAGTATTGATTATTATGTCTATTTCACCATTTTTTACCATATCCAGGACATTGGGCCTGCCTTCACTTATTTTTAAAACTGAATCACAGGCAATTCCGCTTTTTTCCAGCATATCTGCAGTGCCTCTGGTAGCAATTATTTTAAAACCCAGTTCATGCAGGTTTTTTGCAATCTCGAGTATGTCATCCTTATCTTTATCGTTTACACTGATAAAAGCTATTCCGCTTGTCGGAAAAATCTGGTTTGTTGCAATCTGTGATTTTGCGAAGGCTATTCCAAAACTTTTATCTATGCCCATAACTTCACCGGTAGACCTCATTTCAGGACCTAATATCGTGTCAAATCCGGGAAACCTGTTAAAAGGCAGCACGGCCTCTTTAATGCTGAAGTATTTCAATGAAAGACAATCGGCTTTTTCAAAGTCAAGCTCTTTAAGTTTCCTGCCGGTCATGACGCGTGCAGCAATTTTTGCCAGCGGCACCTTTATGGTCTTGCTCACAAAAGGAACAGTTCTTGAAGCCCTCGGATTTGCTTCCAGAACAAAAACCGTCGAGTTTTTTATTGCATACTGTATGTTCATAAGTCCTCTGACTTTAAGAGCTGCCGCAATTTTTAAAGTG
>MWAX01000061.1 GCA_002068775.1 Actinobacteria bacterium ADurb.Bin346
CTGATCGTATACGTGCATGAGAATAAAAAACTGCCTGTTGTTAATTTCTCTGCAGGCGGGATTGCCACACCTGCTGATGCTGCCCTTATAATGCAGCTCGGCGCAGATGGTATTTTTGTGGGATCAGGCATTTTTAAATCTGAAAACCCGCTTAAAATGGCAAATGCCATAGTCGAAGCTACGACACATTATAAAAATAAGGAAGTGCTTGCAAAAGTGTCAAGAAATCTCGGAGAGCCCATAAGAGGAATGAATTTAAATAAAATTGCTGAGGGAGATATGCTTGCGCGACGAGGATGGTAAAAATAGCAAGGTTGAAACGGGAACAGCAAAAAAAGTAAAAACCGGGGCATTGTCACTGCAGGGCTCCTTTCCTGAGCATACAAAGTTATTTTATTGATATGGTTATCAGCAGCAAAAATATGGTAAAATCAAACAAGTGAAAAGCTAAAAAACAAGCCTGTATTTTTTAAAATATTTTGTAAAATAAGGGAGTATTTAAATGTCTGGTCATTCAAAGTGGCATTCAATAAAACATAAAAAAGCGAAGGAAGATGCAAAAAGGGGCAATGTTTTTGGAAAGCTTTCAAAAAGTATAACAATTGCAGCACGTGAAGGCGGCAGTGGTGATCCTGATAATAATTTTGCTCTTGCAAATGCAATTACCAAGGCAAAAGAATATAACATGCCATGGGAAAATATCGAAAGAGCCATAAAACGAGGAACCGGGGAGATAGATGGCGAAAAATTTGAAACTATAATATATGAGGGATATGGCCCTGGCGGCACTGCCATGATGGTTGAAGCAATGACAGAGAACAGGAACAGGACCGCAGCAGATGTAAGAAATATTTTTTCAAAAAGTGGCGGCAACCTTGGTGAAACCGGATGTGTGAGCTGGCTTTTCGAACATAAGGGGATTATTTTTGTTGAAAAGACTTCTGTTAAGGACGGGGAATCATTCATGCTTGATATAATAGACTCTGGCGCTGAAGATATTGAAGAAGACGATGAAACTTATATAATAAACACCCCGACAGGAGAATTTGCAAACATACGCAAGAAACTTGACAATATGAAAGTCACTGTTAAATCTGCAGAGATAACAAATGTTCCAAAATCAACTGTTGAAGTATCAAAAAAAGACGCAGAGAGGGTATTGAGGCTGATAAGTGTTCTTGAGGAACATGACGACATACAAAATGTATATTCGAATGTTGAAATATCGGATGAAATACTCCAGGAGATAGGTTAAGCAATTAATGGAAAATGGCTACACCAGGGTAATTGGTATTGACCCCGGACTTGAAATTACCGGAGTCGCTATCCTGGATATTAAAAGCAGCCGATATCTGCCAGTTTTATGTGATTGCATACTTACAAAAAAAACTCTTCCAACATCTAAAAGACTGAAACAAATTTATGAAAGCCTGACAGGCATAATAAGAGAATATAATCCTGATTGCCTTGCAATAGAAGATATTTTTTTTAGCGCCAATGTAAAAACTGCTCTGTCAGTTGGCGCTGCAAGAGGAGTGGCCATTTTGTCAGGAAGCAATAATGACCTTGAAGTATTTGAGTATACGCCTCTGCAGGTAAAGCAGGCAATAGTAGGTTATGGAAGAGCGACTAAAAAGCAGGTAAAATACATGCTTAAAATGATACTTGGGGCAAAAGATGATTTTTTCCCATCTTATGATGATGCATGGGACGCAATGGGGGTTGCCATGTGCCATGCAAGCATGAGCCGATTTGAAGGCAAGCTGAAGGAGTATATGAACCAATAAAATGATAGCAAGATTAACAGGCATGCTGGCAGAAAAGTTACCAGCTTCAATAATAATTGAAACCTCCGGTTTGGGTTTTGAAGTGCTTATTTCAAGCAGGACTTTTGAAAAACTTCCGACAGAAGGAGAAACCGTCTCACTGGACATACATACCCATGTCAGGGAAGACGACATCAAACTGGTGGGTTTTCTAAACCCCGGAGAAAAAGCCCTTTTTTTAAAATTACTGCAGGTTTCCGGAATATCAATAAAAACAGCACTGAGCGCACTTTCAATTTATTCAGTTGAAGAATTAAAACGCATTATAATCAGCAGAGAAGTCGATCTTATACAAAGAATCCCCGGAATTGGTAAAAAGCTTGCAGAGAGGATGATAGTGGAGCTTAAAGACAAATTTGAAGAAGGATCAATTGAAGGCTTATACGGGGGAGTATTTATAGAGAATAAAAAAGTATCTGAAATAAGGCAGGCGCTGAAAATATTGGGATACAATAATGCAGAAATAAATGATGCCCTTAAAAAAGTTGATATAGATACCATGATCGATAAGAAAACTGAGGATATCCTTAAATTAGTCCTTAAGGAAATGTAAAGGAAATGTAAAGGGTTGTTTTAACAATAAGCTCAGTATAATTTTTGCAGGAGTGAAATGGAAGAAATATGAGCATGAAGGAGAATGGCAGTCCCAACCGGAATCAGGAAGACGAATCGAGCTTTATTACACCAAAATTCAAGAAAGAAGATTCAGAGCTTGAAAAAAGTCTGCGCCCAAAATATTTTTCTGATTTTACAGGACAGGAAAAAATCATAGACAATCTGAAGATATTTATAAATTCTGCTAAAAAAAGGGGAGAATCACTAGACCATGTGATACTTTCAGGACCGCCCGGCCTGGGAAAGACCTGCCTTGCAGAGATAATCGCAAATGAGCTTGGTGTAAATTTTAAAATAACAAGCGGGCCTGCGATTGAAAGAGCGGGCGACCTTGCTGCAATACTTACAAACCTTGAAAAATACGATGTGCTGTTTATTGACGAAATGCACAGATTAAACAGGGCTATAGAAGAAGTGCTTTATCCGGTTATGGAGGATTATAAGCTAGATATAATAATAGGCAAAGGGCCTTCAGCACGCTCAATAAGGATAGACATATCTCCTTTTACTATTATTGGAGCAACTACAAGAATCGGACTGATTGCAGCTCCGCTGCGCGACAGATTTGGTGTGCACTTAAGGCTTGACTATTACAGCATCGACAGTATTAAAAAAATAATACAAAGGTCAGCCAGAATACTTGAAATGGAAATTACAGATGAAGGTGCAGAAACTATTGCAAGACGCTCAAGGGGAACACCAAGAATTGCAAACAGACTTTTAAAAAGGGTAAGAGATTACGCCCTGATTTCCGACAATGGAAATATATCCGGCAAAGTAGCGGACGAAGCTTTGACCAAACTTGATATAGACAAACTGGGACTTGATATTATTGATAAGAAAATACTCCACACTATTGTCTGCAAGTTCGATGGCGGCCCTGTGGGCGTCGGCACAATTGCTGTTTCCATTGGTGAGGAAATAGATACAGTTGAAGATGTTTATGAGCCTTTCCTGCTGCAGCTTGGTTTTATAAAAAGGACATCAAAGGGCAGAATGGCGACAGATCTCGCTTTTCGCCATCTTGGAGTAGAAAGACAATTAAAAACAGGTGAAACCAGAGACCCGGAGACAAGACTTTTTTAAGGTATCCTAAAATGAAATCAGAACTGTTCCACTATGACCTCCCTTTAAGTTTCATTGCACAGGAACCACTGGAAAAAAGGGACCATTCGAGGCTGATGCTACTTGATAAAAAAACAGGCACATTAAAGCATGACCATTTTTACAAAATTGTTAATTATCTTAAAGCTGGCGATATTCTTGTAGTCAATGAGAGTAAGGTGGAAAGATGCAGGATTTTCGGCATAAAGGAAAAAACCGGAGCTAAAATGGAATGTTTTCTTCTGCAAAAACTGCAGGATGGAAAACACCTTGTGCTTTTAAAGCCCTCAAAAAGGATAAAACAGGGTGAAAGAGTAATAGTGGGCAGGTATTTATATGAGATAAAGGAGAAACTGGATTATGGAAAGGCAGTTGTCAGGTTCAGCGCGGATGT
>MWAX01000062.1 GCA_002068775.1 Actinobacteria bacterium ADurb.Bin346
AGGTAGCGAAATTCCTTGTCGGGTAAGTTCCGACCTGCACGAATGGCGTAACGATCTGAGCGCTGTCTCAACGAGGGACTCGGTGAAATTATATTATTGGTGAAGATACCAATTACGTACAGAAGGACAGAAAGACCCCGTGAACCTTTACTGCAACCTGATATTGAACTTTGGTCTATCTCATGTAGGATAGGTAGGAGACTTTGAAGCCGGAGCGCCAGCTCTGGTGGAGTCAACGGTGAAATACTACCTCTGGTATGCTGGAGTTCTAACTTTATACCGTTATCCGGATAAAGGACAGTGGCAGGCAGGCAGTTTGACTGGGGCGGTCGCCTCCAAAAAAGTAACGGAGGCGTCCAAAGGTTCCCTCAGAGTGTTTGGCAATCACTCTTAAGAGTATAAAGGCATAAGGGAGCTTGACTGTGAGACAGACATGTCGAGCAGGAACGAAAGTTGGGCTTAGTGATCCGGCGGCTCAGTGTGGAATGGCCGTCGCTCAACGGATAAAAGGTACTCCGGGGATAACAGGCTTATCACGCCCAAGAGTCCATATCGACGGCGTGGTTTGGCACCTCGATGTCGGCTCATCGCATCCTGGGGCCGTAGCAGGTCCCAAGGGTCCGGCTGTTCGCCGGTTAAAGCGGTACGCGAGCTGGGTTTAGAACGTCGTGAGACAGTTCGGTCCCTATCCTCTGTGCGCGCAGGAGAATTGAGGAGGTTTACCCCTAGTACGAGAGGACCGGGGTGAGCGAACCTCTGGTGTGCCAGTTGTCTTGCCAAGGGCATGGCTGGTTAGCCAAGTTCGTTAGAGATAAGTGCTGAAAGCATATAAGCATGAAGCTCGCTCCAAGAATAGTTCTCCCATCCTTTAAGGAGTAAGACCCCATGCAGAACACATGGTTGATAGGTTGGATGTGTAAGCACAGCAATGTGTTTAGCTGACCAATACTAATAGGTCGAGGACTTGATATTGTAAAATTGGTTTGCTATGAAGCTTTGAAAGAACACGAAAAGCTTTTTATAAAGGCCTGCAATATGCAGCAGGGCCTTAACATATTGAAAACTTAAATATTTTAAATTAAGTAAATTCTTATAAGTTTACTAGATTTACGGTGGCTATAGCGAAGGGGAAACACCTGTTCCCATCCCGAACACAGAAGTTAAGCCCTTCAGCGCCGATGGTACTTTACTGGCAACGGTATGGGAGAGTAGGACGCCGCCGTATTTTTTTGCCCTGAATTTTTTACCAGAGTCACATTAAATTACTTCTCTAACAATATAATTATTTAAATTTACCTGCATAAAAGCCCCTGTTGACATAAATACTATGCTATAGTAAGGTTTTTTTCAGAAATGCTGCATTGCAGATAAACTGAACTGCAGAATATTTTATTATTTAATAAAAACTGGCGGTGATTAAAATGGTAAGGCAACTTAGCCAAAGAAATACAATAACAATTCCTGCAAAAGTATTGAAGGAAATAGGATCAAAACCCGGTGATTTGTTTGAAATTGAAAATGACGGCACCCGTATAATTTTAATTCCCAAGACTATCGAGGATAAGTTCACGGAACTGGAATGGAAAAAACTGGGTAAAATAGCTAAAGAAAAGGGAAAATTATATAAAAATGCAGAAGATGCCAAAAAACACATGAAGGTTTTGATAAATGAAGTATGAATACAAACCTTCTTTCGATAAGACTTTTAAAAAAATGGAGTCAATCCGCAAAGAGAAAGCTTTAATTGCAGTTTCACAATTAATAGATTTTTTTGAAATGGGTGTAAAATCTAAAGGTTTGGGACTAAAACATTTAAGAGAAATTTACTGAGAAATCAGATTCAATGTAAAAGATCACATAATATTTTCGGTAGAAAATGATATAGCCTCTTTTATTATAACTGGAAATCATGATGAAATAAAAAGATTCTTAAAAAATATCTAAGTTGCGTGTAAAGGAGTTACAGATGCCACTGAATTATATTCATTTAATTATTGCCCTCGGTCTTATTGCAATGGCTGCATTATTGATATTTAAAAAAGAGTTGGAAATGCTGCAAGGAAAATGAAGCTGAGAGATAGATTATATAAGTGAAGGCTATTAGTAAATTTCCAATACGAGTTTTCTTTTTTAAAAAAATGGTTGAATTTAGCTCATTTTAAGCTTGATTTTATGACTTTACAAAATAAGATGCAGCATTGCTGTTTAAAAACAATCTATTTAGTATTATAATAATATAAGGCTCTTTTTTAAAATATTGTTGATTTTTACACCATTCCTGGTAAACATGCATTTAAAATCAATGTTTTCTGTGCTGCCTGAGCAGTTTTGTCCTTTACATTCATATCAATAAATTCAAACCAGTGAAGGTAATTGCTAAGATACTTTGTTGCCACTCCTTTAAACCTTTTAATCCATGTCTTTAATCTGCTGTGGTAGGAGTTAACATTCTGTATATGATATATTCCTTTAATTGTTCTTCTGCCTTTGCCCAAATCAAGCGCTATATATTTTATTTTTTTATTTTTTGCAAAACGGCTAAAACTTGGGTGTCTATCTGTTAACAGAACACAACTTGCAGTAATGCTTTTTCCAAGCAGAGTGTCAATATTATCTGCAGATGGCCTTCCAATTGTTGCAATATCTGATATTGTATTTGAGTTTCTGTCCCTTGCCACAACAACACACACCTTTTCAGAGCTAATTCCTCTTTTGTAAGATTTTGCCCCTCTTTTTTTAGCTTTTCTTTTTAGATTTTTGTTTCCCTTATCTGATATTGCAAAAAAGGTATCATCAGCCTCAACAATTCCTGATAATTTTTTATCTTGTCTATTTTTTAAAATATCAAGTATCTTATGCCTCCAGGCAAAGGCTGTTGCAATATTTATATTAAGGGAATCTGATATCTGTTTAAGTGTAGCACCATTTAGCATCAAAGAAGCAGCAGAGAAGAACTTTTCCTTATAGTGTATATAATGCAGACATGATAAAGATAGATCGGTGAAGGTTTTTTTTATATTCTTTGCAATAATAGCGCTGCCTGTTTCTGTAAATTCCGTATCTTGATACAGTGCTGCAACTGCAGTAAGGGCACCTGTAGCCATTGCTGTTTCTTCTTTGCCCAATCTCTTCAATTGTTTCCATAAGCAATGTATTACTGTCTATAGAGCTTAAAAACTGGATAATCTCTTTTTTATCATCAGGAGACAGAGAACAGATTAGATCATATATCTTCTTTTTTAATTTGTTTGTCATCTTTTTGCCTTTCGAACATATTATTTCTGCCATATTAGCAAACATATGTTCGTATTTCAACAATATTTTAAAAAAGAGCCTAATATAAAAATATCTCATAAATTAAAATAGGACGGTGATTATATGTACTGTGTACAGTGCGGAAAAAAGCTTAGTCCTGACGATAAGTTCTGCGAACGATGCGGAAAACCAATAAATAAAGATATCCAGAAACCAGAGCCTGCTAAAGCTACGGTTAAAAAGAATAAAGGTAAAAAGGCAGGAATAATTGCAGGCTCTACTGCAGGCAGCATAATTGCTGTAGCAGTACTGGCTTTCTTTTTGCTTAATTTCTTTAATTTCCCCATTTTACATTTTCTAGGCTTTGAGGATGATCTATGGCAGTATGATAAAAAGATTAAAAAACCCATTACCGCACTATCTGCTGACCAGGATATAACTTTAGGTGAGATAGAAACACATGGGGTGGCAGTGGAGGTTCCTGCTAAAACATTTGACAGTGATACAAGTGTTACTTTATCACACCCGGAAAAAAAGCCGCAGGTAGACCACTATGCATTTGAACCGCTTGGAGCACCAATTACTATTGAATCAACAGGACAGCAGAAAAGGCTTAACAAACCCGTAAAGGTCACTCTCTCTATTGACGACCTTGGGCGCGACAGGTCAGGGGCGTCTTATATTGCAGTCCTTAATGAAAGAAATGAGTGGGACTATATTGCCCCTGATAAGATAGACCTGAAGAAAAAACTTGTCACTTTTGAAACTCATCATCTGGGTACATATGGTATCGTTAATCTGAAGAAGGAAAAACTTGTGCAGGAGTTTTCCCGCCAGAGATCCGTGAGGCAGTGGGCTGAGCAAAGCCTTGAGCCTGAAGCAGCTCAGGCAAGGGATGAAATAGTAAGAGAGATCTTGCAGGACAGGCTTAAGATTTCTGGCACCCCGGCTCTTGAGGCATTAATAAAATTAGTTACTGTTGAGTGTCCTGCAAGTAAGCTTGCAATAGCACTTGTAGACAAGGATGCTGCAAGGTTTACAAAAGATGTGGTTGAATCAGCAAAAAGAAATATTCCCAAAACTGTTGAACCGATGATACTTAAAGAAGCGCTGGAAAAAACTGCTGTTCAGCCCTGGGCTGCAGACATAACAGATGCAGTTGCTGAAATACTTAAGGAGGGAAACCTCACGCAGGCGACAATAAAAATCCTGGATGAAGTAGCTTCAGAATTCATTGTGGACAAGGTTGAAAAAGAATGGGTGGACCTTGCGGACCGGAAGATAAACCTATGGAACAATCCGGAAATAGAAAAATCATACCAGGTGTTTAAAGGAGGAACAGAGAAAGAGGCTTCCTTGTGGGGCTATAAGGTAAAAGCAGGCAATTTTGAAGAATTGTGGGGCCAGATGAGAGGTGTGGCAGAAGAAGTTGTAAACAAAGAGATTGCTTCTTATGCCAGGGCCAATAATAAAAAGATTGAAGATATTTTAGTTGAGGTAAAAGATAAAATTAAACAAGATGCAAAGCTTAATTTGAAAAAACAGTTTGAAGAGCGCATAAAGCAGGAAGCAGAGATTTTAAGAATTGAAAATCAAAATATAAAAATAACTGATCTGCTGGATAAGAAGGGTCTTCTTAAAACAGAAGCTTCAAATCCTTCATTTAGAGCAGAAGATGACCTTGGCTTACTTATAAACCGCATTTATGTAACAATTGAAGAAATAAAAAGAAACACTGGCAGGTTTGAGGTAATATTTAAAGAAGATAAAGCAGCAGAAATTGAAAAATATGATCCTGAAACCACAATTGAAGCACAGGAACTGGTTGACCTTGTTTACATCCGATATGATAAAGGCGAAGAAGCTTACAGACAGGCAGTTGAGCAGAAAAATCTTGTAAAAGAAGAGGTTGCTGTAGTTGTTGAAGAAGATGTAATAATAGAAGTGGCAAATATGAGTCTGGATGGATTTTGGCAAACGGAAGCTGGCCTGGTAATTGAGATTGTTGGAGAAAATG
>MWAX01000063.1 GCA_002068775.1 Actinobacteria bacterium ADurb.Bin346
CTCTGTTTATTCATTGTCGGAAGTTTTAGTATCTCCAGTTAAAGTCAAGTCCCCGCCGTCAATTAAAACCAGTGTACCGAGCGTTGTAACATTATTTATTTCAAATTGCGGCGAAGATGATACCACAAGCTCTGTGCTTTCAAGGTTGTCGGTATCAAATATTGAGGCTGTGAACCCCAGTACATCAAGATCTGAAGGACCATAGCTGACAAATATATCCCATGGCAATTTTGCTTCTATAATATAACCCTGTTTGGTTTGTGAAGATTTGATTTCTATGCCTTTTGAAGACTTTGAGGGGAAATATATAAAAGCTTCAGGAGGTATTCCGGAAAAATTACCTGGCGAAAAATCAATTTGTGAATCATCACTGTTATAAAATGGTATATTAAAATCATCAGACAGCGCAGTATCAAAGACAAGAGTGACGCTGTCGCCATTGTTTATCTGATTTCCTGTAAATTTCTGGTTTACGACATCGTCAGTGACCTGTACCGCAAAATAAAAAGCAGTGTCATCCCAGCATGTATAAATCACTCCCGAACAATCCTTAATACTGGTAAAGTTTTCTTTTTTTATTGTGGGATTTGCAATCTGCGCCTTATCATAGACTGCCCATTCATCAATGATTCCGTCTATAACCGGCGGCGTATAGCATTTGAAAGAGAATAAGGGGGCGCCATTCTGAGACCTGTATTCGGATGCTTCAAGGGCTGAAGTCTTTTTCTCTTCTATGTCCATGCTTCTTGCTATTGTCTCAATTGCTTCGCTTGCATATTCCACTGTGAAGCTCACAGTGTTTGAGCTTGCAATTATGCTGCCTTTATCATCTACAAGATTTGCAACAAGCTCGTACCTGCCAGGCTTGTCAGGGTTCCAGTTAAAATCATAAGGGGGTGAATTAAATGTCCTTATGGTCTCGTCGCCATTAAGAACAAGTTTGAGCTTATAATCCAGGTTTTCAATATCTTTTGATTTAATGGATATGGGGACAGTTTCATTCTCATTGACTAGTTTAAAAACCTGGTCACCTGTCGGTGAAGTAATCAGGATGGAATAACCTGAAGTTTCCCGGGTCTCCTGCTGATGTGAGCTTCCGGAGAAAAATGCCATAGGAAATCTGGATTTAAAAACAAGTATAAAAATCACCGCACAAATCAGTATAAGCGCTACTGTAATAAATGGAAAACGATCGAGTATGCCGGTATATTTATTGTAATTTTTCCTCATTCTTTTTCCTTTTCTTCTTTCTTTTTATCTATAAGAGGTTGTGCCAGATGTGCAGGCAATTCGTCATAATGTGAAAATTTCTGGGAGAACTGCCCTCTTCCCTGGGTAATTGATTTCAGGTCTACGGAATAATTAAAAGATTCAGATTGCGGAATAGTCGCCCTGATGACCTGCATCTTGTTGGGTGCCGGATTCATTGTAATGATTTTGCCCCTTTTAGAGTTTATATCTCCTATTATATCACCCATATATTTTTCAGGGACAGTAATTTCAAGCTCAATGATCGGCTCCAGTATTACCGGGTTTGCTTCTGACATGCCTTTTTTAAAAGCCATTGAACCAGCTATTTTAAAAGCCATGTCCGATGAATCGACAGTATGGAAGGATCCATCATAAAGGTTGACTAAAAAGTCTACTACAGGATAACCAGCAAGCACTCCAGACTGCAATGCTTCCTTTATTCCTTTTTCAACACTCGGAATATAATTTTTAGGAATTGCGCCGCCAAAAATGGTGTCCTCGAATTTAAATCCCTCGCCGCTTTTTAGTGGTTTCAACTCAATAAATACATGGCCGTATTGTCCCCGGCCGCCGGATTGTTTTTTATACTTGTACTCTGTTTTTGCATCTTTTCTTATAGTTTCCTTATAAGCGACATCAGGCTCAGACATAACTACATCTATATCAAATTTTTCTTTAAGGTTTTCTTTAATGACAGAAAGATGAAGGTCTCCCATTCCCCATACTATATTCTGATGGACTTCAAGATTTAATTCCATCTTTAATGTCGGGTCTTCTTCTACAAGCCTTGAAAGACCCATGCTGATTTTTTCTTCGTCTCCCTTGCTTACAGGCAAAATAGCTCTCGGAAAAGAAGGCTCCGGATAAATTGTTTTTTCCATTTCAATTGGCTTATCCAAAGATGTTATCGTGTCATCATTGCTTATATCTGTGATTTTAGAAACTGCAATAATATCACCGCACGAAGCTTCGGCGGCATCACTTTGTTCTTTGCCCTGAAGCTTAAACATATTGGTGAATTTATGGCTGCTCTTTGAACCGGAGATATAATAGCTTGCGCCGGTTTTCAATGTACCGGAAAAAATCCTGAAAATTGATAATTTGCCTATATAGGGATCAGCCATTGTCTTGAATACATATGCAAGCACAGGGCCCTGTTCTGAAGGTTTTAATTCTGTTTTTTCAGTTTTTCCTGCTTCCGTGACTGTTAAAGCTTTTATTTCAAGAGGCGATGGCAGCAGACTGTTGATATAATCCATTACAATGTCAACTCCGACATTTTTGCCTGAAGAAACAGCAAAAACCGGGACGACTTTGCATTCAGAGACAGCGGATTTTAAAACAGCATTTATACTTGAAGATTCAATTGTCTCGCCTTCAAGGTATTTATTTAAAAGCTCATCATTTGTCTCAACAATAGATTCTACAAGACTGCTGTGATAAGCCTCAACTTCTGATTTTTTTATATCATCTACAGCTGATTTTGTTCCCTGTGCCGCGCCGCCTTTATAGTTATACTGCTGATTGAGAAGAAGGTCTATCACTGAATTGAATTTTTCTCCTTCGGCAACAGGAATTGTGATCGGCACAAGATTTAACCCTGAGGCACTTCTGATTTCTTCGACAGCTGATGTAAAATTTACATTTTCCTGATCCAGTTTATTGATTATACAGAATGCCGGTTTAGGGTTTTCTTTAAGATATTCAATTATTCTTTCAGTAGCTGCCTGCAGCCCTGATTTCACATCTATTACCAGTAATACACCATCAACTACTTTTAAAACAGATAATGCCTGGCCCAAAAAATCCATATACCCGGGGGCATCGATGAGGCTGACTTCAGAATTTTTCCAGTGATAATGCATTATACTGGAGCTAATAGAAAATCCCTTTTTTGTTTCAATGGGACTGTAATCAGAGACAGTGTTTTTAGTTTCTATTTTACCCAATCTGTTAATTGTGCCTGAATTAAATAAAAAACATTCTGCAAGTGATGTCTTTCCGCCACCGTTACCCGAAACAAGTCCCACAACCCTTTTTCCTGCAGTATTTGTGCTGCTCATCAAATTCCTCCCCAAAATTGTAGTGTTATGCTTATACTCTTATAAAAAATATTTACAGATTAAAAATTAAAATGAAATATACCATAAAAAGGTTTTTGTGTAAAAAAAGAAAGCAATAATGGGGTGGAATGCTAAAAATAAATGAGACATTTCAACAGATAAATATGTTATAATTAGGTTTTGGAAATTTTTAAAATTACAGAAAAAAACAGGAGGAGAAAATGATTGCAGCAATAATTGTTCCAATAGTAGCAGTTGTAGTTATCATTATAATTATTTTAATTGCAGGTGTTTCTATTTATAATGGAATAGTGACATTGAGAAATCGCATAGACAATGCATGGTCACAAATCGATGTACAGCTTCGTAAAAGATATGACCTCATTCCTAATCTTGTTGAAACAGTCAAGGGCTATGCTGCGCACGAGAGGGAAACTCTCGAAAAAGTAATACAGGCCAGGACGATGGGAATGGATGCAAAAACTGTTGGCGACCAGTCAAGAGCAGAGAACATGATTACAAGCACATTAAAATCATTATTTGCTGTGGCAGAGCAATATCCCAATCTTAAAGCTGATCAGCATTTTATGAAATTAATGGAAGAACTGAACGGGATTGAAAGCAACATCGCATATGCAAGACAATTCTACAATGACTCCGTGCTTCAATATAATACAAGAATACAGACATTCCCTGGAAATATTTTTGCAGGCTGGTATAAATTCACAACAAGGGAGTATTTTGAAATTGCTGAGCCTGAAGCTAGAGGTCCTGTAAAAGTTCAATTCTAACAGAAAAAATGTATAACAGAATAGCAAGCAACAGGCGAAGGACTGTTTTTATAATATTTTTATTCATAGTATTTATTGCAGCTCTTGGTTTTGCAGTAGGTTATTTTATTGACTACAGATATGGAATAAACAGCGGTTATTCCATATTGCTGATGGTTTTTGCTCTGTTAATTGCAGTAATCATGAGTTTTAGCAGTTATTACTGGAGCGATAAACTGGTACTGAGCCTTACGGGCGCAGTACCGATGACAAGGGAGGAAAATCCGAGAGAATACTATATGGTTGAAGGCCTTTCTATTGCAGCAGGCCTGCCTATGCCCAAAATTTATATATTGGAAGAGCAGGGCATGAATGCTTTTGCAACGGGCAGAAATCCGCAGAACAGCGTTATAGCTCTTACCAGAGGCATAATGCATAACCTTGATGATGACGAGCTGAAAGGAGTAATTGCCCACGAGCTTTCACATATAAAAAATCATGATATACTGCTGCAGACAATAATAGTTGTGCTTGTGGGAATGGTAACCATTATAAGCAATATATTTCTCCGTTCGATGTTTTTCAGCGGCGGAAGGAGATCTTCAAGAAGAGAATCAGGCAGCGGCGGCCTCATTTCGATAGTGTTTTTAGCAATAGGGCTTGTACTTATTTTGCTTTCTCCACTGATTGCATTGCTTATAAGATTTGCAGTGAGCAGGCAGCGGGAATATCTTGCAGATGCAAATGGAGCATTGATAACAAGATATCCGGCAGGGCTTGCAAATGCGCTCAGAAAAATGAGTGCTTTCAGTGAAGTAAGAGCAGCCAATAATGCAACGGAGCACATTTTTATTGTAAGCCCATTCGGGAAAAATTCGAAGGTTGCATTCAGCGGACTTTTTAATTCTCACCCGCCTATAAGGGAAAGAATAAGGCGGCTGGAAGAAATGTCTCTTGGCATTGGCTTAAAAAGTGAATCAGTTATTAATGAAGAAATCAAAGATGGAGTGTGATTATTAAAATGGAAAAGGGAACATTAAAAGTTAAAACAGGTCTGGCAGAAATGCTTAAAGGCGGCGTAATTATGGATGTGACAACTGTTGAGCAGGCTAAAGTTGCTGAGGATGCCGGTGCAGTTTCAGTCATGGCGCTGGAAAGAGTCCCTGCTGACATCAGGGCCGCTGGCGGCGTAGCAAGGATGGCGGACCCTGAAATAATCATAAAAATAATGGAAGCAGTCTCTATACCGGTGATGGCAAAATGCCGGATAGGCCATTTTGCAGAAGCACAGATACTTGAATCAATAGGGGTGGACTTTATTGATGAAAGTGAAGTCCTCACCCCTGCTGATGACAGACACCATGTAAACAAATGGGATTTCAAGGTACCGTTTGTCTGCGGCGCTACAAATCTTGGAGAAGCCTTAAGGAGAATCGGTGAAGGCGCAGCAATGACAAGGACAAAAGGGGAAGCAGGCACAGGAGATGTAATTGAGGCAGTGAGACATATGAGATGCATAAAAGACGATATTGCAAGGGTTGCATCAATGCCTTTTGAAGAGCTTATGGCGGCAGCCAAAGAGATGGGTGCCCCTTATGAGCTGATCGTGTACGTGCATGAGAATAAAAAACTGCCTGT
>MWAX01000064.1 GCA_002068775.1 Actinobacteria bacterium ADurb.Bin346
ATAATAAATTTAGAAGCTTTGAAGCTTTTCCTTAATCTGGACGCTAAGGGATAAGTGGAGCAAGTGGCGTAACCGACTAAATTAATAAATTTAGCCGGTTTTTTGTTTTTAAGGGGACAATTTTTAAAGAGGCAAATGAGATAAAAGATAATTTAAATTCGGTAAATCAGTAGGACAGGAATTCAGGACAGGGTTTAATAAATTTTAATAAAAAATTTTCAGGAATTAAAAAAAATATAAAAGAATAAAAAATAAAATAC
The DNA here is from genome assembly GCA_002068775.1 of Actinobacteria bacterium ADurb.Bin346. Lineage (GTDB taxonomy): Bacteria > Actinomycetota > Humimicrobiia > Humimicrobiales > Humimicrobiaceae > Fen731. The sequence continues at coordinate 261 of MWAX01000064.1, forward strand.
ATAAAAATTGTAAAAGGAATTGTGAAAGGAAGATAGAAATGGAAAAAATAATGAGTAAAAAAATAAAAAGAATTTTATACTCAGCTCTGCTTATTATTGTAATTGCATTTTTTACAGTGCCTTCAATGATCTTTGCAGAGGGTGAAAACACCGGCGGACAGGTATTAGAAAACTCTGACGGGCAGGCTTTAGAAACAGTTGCGACACAGTCAGCATCAGAACAGCCGGCTGAGCCGGATGTAACTGCTGATACAGGTGCAGAAATCACCCCAAGCCAGCAGCCGGAAGAGCAAAGCACTGAAGAGACTGTTATTGAAAGTGCTGATAAAACAGTTGAAGAGGAAATTAAACCTGAAGTGATTTACACACCTCTTATAAGCACAGATAAAGAAGATTATAACCCTGGTGAAGCCGTGACTGTATTTGGAACGGGTTTTAAACCGCAGGACACAATTACAGTGAGTTTCTTCAAGGCTACAGGGGAACTTGAATTCTTGAGCAATATAATATCTGATAACAGCGGCAACTTTATTTTTACTTATAACATACTTGGAAGCCCTGAATATAAAGTCATCGCCAGGTCTGAATCAACAGAAATGAGTGCTGACACTATATTTAAAGACAGGGCAACTGCAAATTTTAAAGGACATGGTCCAAGGCTTACGGGCAGCCAGTTTTACGAAGAAATAATGTATGTGGATATTCACAGGGATCTGACCCCTGCCGGAACTGACGATAATATGATAGCATTCTGTATTGACCTTCAGCATTATCTCACTGATTATCCAGGGGATGATTTTGATGTTTACAGTTTCCTTGAATATAATGCCGACAATGGTATTCCGTCAGGTAAAAAAGACCCTTCACTGACCTGGCCGCTTCCAGCATCTATTCAGGCTCTTGCAAACAGTTTTGATGCAGGCTGGTTTACTGCCGATCCTGGTGCAGGTGCTGACCTTGACGGCGATTCTTTATATACTGCAAATGAAAAAGCAGCAGCTATGCAGGAAGCATTCTGGCACCTCGTGAGCGCAGCCAGCCCAACCGATAGCAATACTTTTGATTATACAGTGCACGGGATATCCGGAATAAGGCCGCTTGTTGCTTCAATACTTGCAAGGGTTACAAATATTGCCGCTTCAGTTGCGATTAATCCGGCTACAGACATTAATTATCTTAAGGATAATAATATAGAAGAGCTTGACCTTAACAGCCATCTGTTGACTGTGGATGTCAGGAATTATTTTGGCGCAGGAATTGCAGCGCCAGTGTATCTGACAATTACAGGACAGGGCTATTTCCTTGCTGGAGGAAGCAAATCTGCCACTGCTTCTTTGACCACTGCAGCAGACGGAACTGCAAATATTTACATTTATGCTGACAAGAACACATTTTCAGGAATCAGCTCTGTTGATAATATAAGCGCATTTGTAGATGTAAACGGCAATGGGACATATAATGTCAGCCCATACCTTACACCTGGCGGCTCTATACTTTATCCGAAAATAGCAACTTTTCCGGAATCAAAGCCGAGTGGTTCAAACCAGCTTTTAATCCTTACAAATCTGCTGGAGCCTGCAACAAGTGTGTCCAAAGAGTGGAGGGTTCCCGGGGAAATCTATGTACATAAAATTGATGGCGTTGACGGGACTAACCTTGCAGGCGCAGTTATAAGCCTGCTGGACGGCACAGGAAATGCTGCAACTGATGCATGGGGCAACCCCATAGATCCTCAGACAACAGGCAGTGACGGAAATATTGCAGGATTTAAAGGTCTGGCATGGGGCGACTATCAGGTAAAAGAAGATCTTGCTCCTGCCGGATACTACACAGCAGAAAACATTCCTGTCAGTATTTCTTCCGGCAGTTTGAGAACTCTTATTTCAGAAAAGTTAAAAGCCATAAACGATCAGATTGAACCTGAATCCGGCATCAGGGTGAAGGTCGATATGAAAGACGCAAGGATGCCCGGGCAGCTAAAGATTACAAAAACAGATACACTGACGGGTCTGCCAGTGGCAGGAGCCACATATAATATATTTGACAACAATGGAGCGCTTGTCGGGACGGTAGTCACCGGTCCTGACGGCACAGCAAATGTGACTCTTGTAAGCTGGGGAACTTACACCGTCAGAGAAGAGAGTGCGCCTGCAGGTTATATTCTTGATATGAGAGAGTATACGGTTATTGTTTCATCTTCATCAATAAACGTAAACCTTAATGTCCAGAATACTCCGGTTACCACGACAGTAACTGTTGCCGGGATATCCTCACCCGGGGTAATAGAAGTGCTTGCATTTACCGGAGTCGCTCCTGTAATTCCAATTGCTGGAATAAGTACTATTGCAGGCGGTCTTGGACTCTTTACAGCATCACTTATAAGGAGAAGACGAAAATAAGATAGCTGATTTCAATGGCAAATTGGAGTTATAAGCTACAGACTCACACAAATAAAATAGAGCCCGGGTTACCGGGCTTTATTTTTATCCTGATTTGAAATATGATAATAATTATAAAAGTAATTACAGTTTATCCGGCAAGAAGGAAAAGATATGAAAATTAAATATAGTAAAACAGAAGATATATTGCTTTTAGAGATTTCGAATGAAAGAATAGATTATGCAGAAGAAGATGGCCCGTTAATAATACATTACTCTGCAAAACAAAAACCTGTTTTAATAGAAATATTGGATGCAAGCAATGTTTTATCTCCTGTAATAAAACATGACCGGCAAACTAACAAAAAAATTCTGGTGAAATAAAATCTCTTATTAATCCGCTGCACTGCTTTTTATTTCATATCAGCAAATACTATTAGCCTTCTGGTCGCATAGAACTTTGGCGTGCATGTAGTCAGCGCAAGCGATGGGTGGCTGAGCGGCTGGTTTAAAATGCTGACATCATTTGGCTTTACTTCGGTCTGCACAGTGACATAATAAATGAAGCTGTCATTATTTGCAGTCTGCAGGATTATCTGATCACCGGCAACAAGCTTATCTACCTTGTTAAAAGGCGCCCCGTAAGTTGTCCTGTGGCCGGCAACCACGCATAGGCCTGTCTCTCCGGGCAGCACCGAGCCGGGATAATGGCCGGGCCCCTTTTTCATACTTGCAATACTTGTGCCTTCATGCACTATCCATTCAACACCTATTTTAGGAATTATTATTTTAAAAGGGACCTTCTTGCTGGGATCCAGCTTGAACAGATCAGGTGATAGAGTTTCAGCAGAAGCCGCTGTTTCTTCTGAAGTCTCTGATGTCGGTGAGGTCTCCTTGACTGCAGAAGTTTCGCCGGGGCCGGTTGCATCGCCGGCAGCAGTTTCACCTGTTTCCTGGGCAACCGGTGAAGAAATCACCTGGCTCTGCCATGAGTCAAGGATTTCTGATTCCTGCCTTTTCATTACAAGATTTGTGTATAACGGCCAGGCCAAAACTAAAGCGCCCGCCACTATTAATCCAATGCCCACATACCTGATTATTTTTGTTTTTTTATTTATCATCTTTTCCACCAGTATTAAATTATCTTAAAAAATCGCATTTATTTATATATATATCGGCAATTATTCTTATTTTTTAAGGCATGCCGGCAAAAATATTGTTTCGGAAATATCTCCTGATATACAATTTATCCGGTTTAAAATACTACGGACTTAAGTCCGTAGAAGTTTATTAAAATTGTATCGAGTCAATAATTGTTGTAAATATTTCATCTGATTCACTGGCAAACATTGAATAATTTACTATTCCGTAAAAAATATAAAGGTCATTATTATTAGTGAAAAAACAGAAAGGCATCCTCCACTCATTATTTTCCTTATCAGTAAACCCCTTTATTATTATGTCAAAGTTATTACCATCCGGTGACGTATACTGGTAAGCATCATCAAGTGATACAGCAGCTTTTTTTACCTTAAGAAAAGGTTCAATAATACCTTCAGAGATATTATTATAATTTTCCTTAGGGGTATTTGCTGCATCATTTCTTATCATCATCATATATCCTATTTCCATATTATCAGACGGCGGCACAATTTGTATTTGTGTTCCTTCCTTTAAGTCCAGTTTCACTGTCTTCCAGTCATCAGGGACAGCAAAGCTAATCGAAGGATTTTCCAGCTTATATTTTTGCTGCCGGGTAAAATGGGAGATCTTGATTTCTGTTTGTTCAACCTCGAAAGTTTTTTCTGCTGAAAGATTATCATTAATATATATTTCAACTCTGTAATTACCGGGTGATAAAATACCTTTGTCATTTTGAAGCCCAAATGGTATATAAGTTGAAATATAAGCGCTGTTGCCTATTTTATAGGAAGAGTCCATCAGTAGACTGCCACTGGCGGAGTCATACCATTTTGCAAGAATGGTATTGCCTTTTATCAGATAATTAAAATTTACACATGCAAATACAGTCTCTATCTGGCTGAATTTTTCTTTTTTTTGGGCGGGCGAATAGTCTTTATTTATTGCACTTGCAAGTTCAATTGAAGCAACTTTCATTTGGGGTTCCATGATGACAAATGTTTTCTTTAATTTCTGGATATCATTAAAATAAAATTCGACCAGATAACTTCCGGGCTCAAACATCCCTGTTTTATTTTTATAATTATATACGGAAACTGCATAGCCCTTTTTCAGATCCATTTTTTCTGAGAAATAG
>MWAX01000065.1 GCA_002068775.1 Actinobacteria bacterium ADurb.Bin346
TACCGTTGAAATGACAGCTTTGCGTTTGAGTAAAATATCTAAGGCTTACTTATTAAAAATTCCTGCAACGAAACATTCGGGTCATCATGAAATGTTTTTACATTATAAATCCCGTCCGGCAAACTAGCTTCAAATCTGGCATTTCCATACGGCATATCAATCTTGAATACCTCTTTTCCTGATAAATCATAGATTTTAACCCAGTTATTATCTTTATATTCCCACCAGAAAATAAATTCAAATTTATTATCCCGGTTTATCCAGACCTGCCAGCAAGTCATCGGAACATTTCTAATCCAGACTGGCTCTTCAATTTCAACACTTCCTGGACCAGGCGTGACCTCCCCGCCCTCTTCAATTTCATTGACACTGACAATTATGTTGGTAATCCTGTTTGTCCCAAGCGGCCCGACGTTTCTGCCATCTGCAGCAGTTTCTGAGGCCATTAACCATCTCAAATAAACTGATTCCTGGTTATATGTATCTGAAGGGAGGGCCAGATTAAAAACATTTAAAAAATCTGTGCCCGGAAGAGAGTAGCTACGGAATGTCGACCATGTTCCCCCTGCTCCTATTTTATATTGCAGGTTAAAATCCCTTGGACCAGTATCGCTGCTTCTTTGTGAAAATGAAAACATTAAATCGCTGTGATCTTTTGTGCTGAACTCAACCTCCCAGTATTTTGAATCCGCGCCATTGTTCCAGCTGTCTGCAGCAATTGCTCTCGTGCCACTGCCGCCCGGTCCATTATAATAAGTGAATATGGCAGGGCTAAAGGATAGTGTTATTGTTTTTGAAAGATTTTCAGGGACTCCTCCGTCCGCTGTCTGGTTTTCATCAAGAAAGTTCCACTCAACTATCTTTGATGAGCTTGCGCCAGAATCTTTGTCATTCTTAAAATAAACAGATTTGGAGTCCTCGCTGCCAACACTTCCTGTAATTGTGACATCAATGCTGTTTTGAGGTGTCCATGTGCTGTTATCTGCTGAAACCTGCGTATTAAAACCTGAGGTTGTTTCAGTTATTGTATAGGTGCCTGCTGCAAGGCCGGTAAAACTGGCGGTACCGACTCCGGTTATCTGGACAGACTGGGCAGGAGAGGTATTTATTTCAAAAGAAAAGACTTGTCCCGGGCTGACTCCGCTGCCCACTGACTTGTTTACAGTTATTACTCCTTTTGGAGTTATTAACTCACCTTTAACAACAATATTTGTTATCCTGTTTGTACCTGCTGTAGCTACAGTCCCTCCATTTGCCGATGTGTTTGATGTCATAATCCATCTTAAATAAACAGAAGACCGATTATAGGAATCGGCAGGCAGATTATAATTTGTTGAATTAAACCAGATGCCGTTGCCCAATGCCATAGAAGCGCCCGGCACATCGCTCCATGTCCCCCCTGAGCCTATTTTATACTGTACTTTAAAATCTCTTGGGCCAGTACCGCTGCTCCTTTGAGAAAATGCAAGCGTTAAATTATTGTATCCCTGGGTGCTGAATTCAACTTCCCAGTATTTTGTGCCGCTTCCACTGTTCCAGTTATTGGCAGAAATAGCAAAAGTGCCTGAGCCTCCGGAACCTTCACTGTAAGTGATGCCTCCTGAGGGTGTGTAGGAAAGGTTAATCGTTTTTGAAAGATTTTCTGTGATGCCGCCATCAGCTATCTGATTCTGGTCAAGAAAATTCCATTTGACAATATCAACGGGGGCAGCAGAAATATTTGCAGGTAAAACAAACATTGTGATTATAAAAATAACTGCAAAAAAGAGAATATTTTTGATATATAAATTTTTCATTAAGAGAGTCTTTCTCAATATATGCCTCCATTTAATGATTATGTTTATTTTAAATAAATTTTATTTTAGGGTTATATATTAAAGTTTTTAATAATCGTAATAATTATTAAAGAGAGCTTTATTAAATAAGTGAAATAATTGTAATGTTTTTGTATTAAATTACAAGAATATACTTTCATATATATATTTTTAAATGGGGCATCGGGGTATTATAAAAAATTTGAATCTTTTTATGATTCTTAAAAAACACATGATAAAACTGAGAGTCCTTTAAGTTCTTTTTTATTATAAAGGACTTAACACCTTAAGAAAAAAGAGCCATCCTGTCATTGTCAGGATAGTTGAAGTGATTATTGCTGATGAAATAAAATCGAGATCCGCATCATATTTCTGCGCCTGTATATAGGTCGCTACTGCGACAGGTGTTGCAAAAAGAATACATGTTGAAATAAGGTCAAGGCTTTCAAGTTTAAAGACATATTTCCCAAACAAAAAAGCTATCAGCGGGAAAAAGATAAGCTTAGCGGCGCTTACAATTGTAATATACTTGAAGTTGCTTCGAATATGGAAGAATTTAAATGATGCCCCTATTGATATGAGAGCAAGAGGCACTGCAATATCAGAAAGTATATCAAAAATATTTATTACAGGTTTTGGAAGTCTGATATTAAAATAAGAAACCAGAATTCCTGCCGCCACGGCAATCACTACAGGGTCCAGCAACATCTCTTTAAGGAGCTTGCCGGCATTGATTTTTCCTGTTTCATTTGAAATTGCTGCCTGGCTGCTGACAGCACTGCTATCCCCGCCTGCAGTTTTAAGACCGGAACTGCCTGTACCGCTGCCCGCTTTCTTTATACTGAAAACCTGGAAAAAAATAGCTGTGAGTAAAAAATTTAATGGCAGCAGTATTGCAATGACTACACTTGCCTTTGCACTTGCCAGTCTGCCGAAGGCATAAAGAAGCACAGGCATTCCTATAAAAGCCATATTATTGCGGAAAGAAGAAACAATGATTGCGCTTCTGGTCCTTATTTTTATCTTAGTAAAAAAGAATGCGCAAAAAATTATCAGTATATAAGTAAAATATGAAGGGAAAATGACTTTTATTAAACCGGCATTAAATATATCGCTGAACTTATTTTTAGAAATTTGTATGAATACAAGTGAAGAAAGACCAAAATTATAAGTAAGTTTATTAAGTACCGGCACATGTTCCTCTGAAATGATTTTCTTCCTTCTTATAAAATAACCAATTGCTATCACAACAAAAACAGGAAGTGTAACGCCCAGTACTTCAATTATTGTTCCCCATAAAGAATTCATTTTGCCAGCCTGGAGCTATTTATTATTGATTCACAGACTTTAAGAAGTCCCTCTCTTTTTTCCCTGCCGTCAATATGGCTGATAACACCCCTGGCTTTATTTATGAATTCAAAAAATTTACTCCGGGTTCTTTCTATCGCATTTGTTTTTGTAAGGATTTCCAGCACATTCTGCATGTCACTGTCTGTCAGGCTGTTTTTTTTAATTAACTTTTCAATTTTTTTCCTGAACCCCGGGTCTTCAAATCCATATATGAAAGGCAGCGTGATATCGCCCTGCCTGAGGTCATTGCCTACAGGTTTTCCAATCCTGCTGGAGGATTCGCTTATATCCATGTCTATCAGGTCGTCATTTATCTGAAAAGAGGTCCCTATATATTCACCGAGCCTGCCCATGTTTTCGATATCAGCAGTGCCTGATTCCGAAAGGATGCCGCCCAGCATGCAGCTTACCTTAAAAAGCGAAGACGTTTTTTCAAAGATTTTTTCAAAATACGTTTTCTCGCTCTGATAAAGGTCTTTCTTGGTTCTCAGCTGGCTGAACTCACCCCTTACCAGAAGCTCAGCGGCCTCAGACATTGCAGTATTGATTCTGGAATCATTATACCCGTTTAAAATTGCAAATGTCTGGGTAAAAAGATAATCTCCTACAAATTTTGCAGTATCTTTATCATATGTATGATGAATGGTGCGCCTGCCCCGGCGCAGTATTGATTTATCTATGATATCGTCATGAATAAGCGAAGCTGTGTGAATAATTTCAATTGAAGCCGCTGCCGGGAGTAACTTATCTATGTCATAATTTTTATTCCTTGCACAAATTAAAAAAAGCGAGGGCCTTATTCTCTTGCCGCCAGCAATTAGGGTGTTTTTTACTGTCTCCCTCAGAATTCCATCAAGTGAATCAGCATAATCCGACAGGTATTTTTCAAGCTTATGGATATCCTGTTTTAAAAAATCAATTTCATTTAAGCTGTTGTGCTGATTTTGCATTTTGCGTTATTTTGAACCTAAAGATGCCCTGATTATCTCCAGCCATTTAAAACTTTTATTTGACAGGGGGAATTCAAGTTCTTTTTTTTCACACACTGTGGACAAGCTGTACTGGTATGTCTGGCTTCCTAACTCAGCTAATTTTTGCTCAGCAGCAGCCCTGTCACTGATTGTCATTATATTGTCTATTTTTTTCATTATTTCGATTGCCCGAAGAGTGCGGGCTTCATTATCCAGCATCACTTTTTCATCAATGGAGCCTGACCTGCCCTTCAGCCTGTTTAAACCAAGAGCCGCTTCGTAAGTGCTGTATACAAGATCGTCAGTTGTTATGAATCTGCTCTCATAATTCAGAATATATTTCCATGATGGCCTGGTGATTGCATTTATATGCTCTTCCAATGTCCTGCATAACAGTTTGTAGCCGAATTTTTCAGGATTTTCATAAGCCCTGCTTCCCGGGTCAAGAAAAGGTGCCATTGGTGAAATAAACGGTGCAAACCGGCTGTCCCAGCCGATTTTTTCATATATCATTTCATTGAATCCGACTGTATCAAGTATCGACTTTTTTGTCTGGTGCGGCAATCCTGTCATGAAATACATGTCAAAACGCAGAGCGCCAAATTCAAGCGCATTCTGTATGCTTTCTATGAGCTCAGAATTCGTATATTCTTTGCCCATTATATTTCTTATGCCCTCATCATGAGAATCAGGCGATATCTCGTAGCAGACCTTTGAAAATGTCTTTTCCGCTTCCTTAAAAAACCATCTTTCCGGAGGAGAAAAGAATTCAAAAAATATCTGCAGCTCTTTATCAAGTCCTTTTGCAAGCCTAAAAAATTCCATTATGTAATCCCTGCCATTGCTGTTAAGATCTCCAAGCAGAAAAACAGGTGAATTCATATATCTGCGGATAGTTTTTATTTCATTGACAAGTTTTTCTGGATCCCTGAAGGCAGGAATGCTCCTGCGGCCAAAAAGTTCAAATGCGTATTTTGAGCCGCCGCAGTTTGAGCAGTTATTATTGCAGCCTCTTACAACCGGTATAGTTGTTATTGGATACCTGAACCAGTCACAGAAAGGCACAATGCTGCGCACATCCCTGTATTTTATGACCTGCTTAAACATGATGCGGTAATCAAAATCTATCTCTTCAAGGTTAGAAGATATGCAGTTTATGGGGTTTGCGAATAC
>MWAX01000066.1 GCA_002068775.1 Actinobacteria bacterium ADurb.Bin346
TCTCAGCAACAGTCTCCCCGTGCACGGAGACTATTCGCGCTCCTTTTTCTTTTGCATATTTTGCCATCTCCGTAATGCTTTTTGCAGGTACGTTTGTCAGCTCAACTCCTGGTATTGCAATGATGTTCCAGTATTTTTCTATGAGCTTACATTCTCTTGTCAGGCTTGCTATAAGCTCGTCCATATTGCTATAGCTTGCATGATCTGTGAACCCGATACACCGATAACCTGCAGCAATTGCGCACCTTGCAAGCTCTATTGGGATGTTTGAACCGTCAGAAAGAAAAGTATGAGTATGAAAATCATAAATCATAAAAACCCTTTCAGTTTAAAAAATCTTTTATATTTTATAGATTATTAACAGTAATTTTATCAGTACAAAAAATAAAAAACTATTAAAAAATCAAGCCGGAAACTATAATTCTGATTTATGGATATCATGAATAACTGGCTGACAAGATTTGCTGAACTTATTGGTTCTTCTGTCTGCCATCAGCTTGCCTACAGGAGCTTTTGGGCCGGCACTGTCAAGATCCCTGTGTGTGCAAGATGTGAGGGTATTTACGCCGGTTTTTTTATCTCTGCCATTTTTTTGTTTTGTTTTTTCAGAAAAAAACAGGGAGAATTACCCCCTTTATATATAATTATTACTTTAGCTCTTTTCATATTATCAGCATTTGCCGAGTGGGGATTTTCTTTTTTTTCGCTTTTTGAATCAACTAATATTTCCAGGTTTATTACCGGGTACCTGGCAGGAAGTGCTTCAATGACAATTGTCTTTCCCGTTTTCAATTATCAGTATTATTCAGATGCTGTTTCTGAAAGGGTATTTCCCAGGCTCTGGCAATTTGCTGTATTTATTTCGGTCAGCGCAGTTTTTATAACAATGGGCCTGGCTGGCATCACTGTAATAAACAATGTCTACTATTATGTTACATTTATATCTATTTTATTCACATTTTATTTTACAAACCTTGTAATAGTATTACTTTTTCCGGTTTTTGCAAAAAAAGCTCACCGTCTTTTTTCCGGACGAATCATTTTGCCTTCATTGATTGCACTAATCCTTTCAGGCATTGAGCTTTATATTTCATATCTTATTCACCAGTATGCCGCAGGTCTGTAATTTCCGAAATTAAAAAAGTATAAAGGTTGCCTGCAGCAGTTTTTTTTAGCAATATTTTATATTAAATTTCTCCTGTTAGTCTTTTCCTTATATAGTATTCCATAGAAAGTTCCAAGGTTTTTCTCAAATTATATTTAGGGGACCAACCAGGCGCACTTAATTTTTTTATATCCGGCTCAACATCGCTTTTTATAAAAAAGAAAACACAGGAAAGTCTTGCAGGAAGAGTAGCAGGTTTTTCCCTCGGATCACTTAACTTTAAAGCTGTTCCTGTTGAGGTAAAGTATAAAGAAAAATTTATGACTGGAGATTTAAAAACCTGGAAATATTTTCCGGAAAATTTAAACTAAAAAAAGCTCTTTGCTTGTGGAAAAATATAAATGTGGAAAAAATTAAACTTGGTGAACTGGTAATTGATAAAAAACCAATATATTTTATTTAAATTTACAAAAACTCGCTTTTAATTGAATTGACACTGATATTAAATAGTGTTAATTTCACTATTTAATATTATTTAAAATATATATCAAATCTGTGATTAAAATGTATGAGAATTCCGGTTTCAGCAATAATAAAACTGAAAAAGTAAAGAAGGATTATATATATTTTGACCATGCTGCAACTACGCCTGTGCTTTCTGAAGTAGTTGCAAGAATAAATGAATGCTTTACAAAATTTTATGGCAATGCTTCAGAGCCCCATCTTCCCGGCAGAAACGCCAGGGAAATTCTTGAAAATTCAAGAACATCAGTTGCTGAAATACTTGGCGCAGGCAGTTCAGAAATAACTTTTACAAGCGGTGGCACTGAAAGCAACAACCTTGCCCTTTTTGGTATTGCAGAAGCTTACTCAAAAAAGGGAAATCATATTATTACATCAGAGATAGAGCATCCTGCAGTCCTCATGCCCTTAAAAGCGCTTTCAAAAAGAGGCTTTAAGATAACTTATCTGCCTGTTGACTGCAACGGCCAGGTGGACCCTGACGATGTTAAAAAAGCCCTGAGAGCCGGCACTATACTTGTATCTGTTATGCATGCAAACAATATTGTCGGCACTGTCCAGCCTATTTCTGAAATAGGAAAAATCCTTAAAGAAAAAGGGGTTATTTTCCATACTGATGCTGTCCAGACTTTTTGTAATATCTGGACAGATGTAAATGATCTTGGTGTTGACCTGTTGTCAATTTCAGGGCACAAGATCTATGGTCCTAAAGGTGTGGGTGCTCTTTATGTCAGAAAAGGAACAAGATTTGTGCCTTATATTTACGGAGGGGGTCAGGAGAAAGGCAGACGATCAGGGACTGAAAACATTCCTGGAATAGCAGGTCTTGCCAAAGCAGCTGAAATCGGGTTTGCTACTCTTGAAGAAAAAATAAAAAGACTGTCAGAGATGCGGGATTATTTAAAAAACAGAATACTTGAAAGTATCCCCGGGGTAAGGTTAAATGGTCATCCTACAGAAAGACTTCCGGGAAATTGCAATTTCTCTTTTAAATTTATCGAAGGTGAAGCAATGGTATTGAGGCTGGATATGGCAGGTATTGCAGCTTCCAGCGGTTCTGCATGCTCTTCTTCTTCTATGAAACCGGCGCACACCCTCAAAGCAATGGGGCTTTCGAATGAAGAAGCTTTTGGCTCTCTCAGGATAACTCTCGGATTTGAAAATTCATATGAGGAGCTTGATTATTTTATAGACGAACTGCAGACAATAATCAGGGACCTTAGAGATATTTCACCACTTTATAAAAACACAGTATAATTTTATGGAGGTCTTATGCAAATTACAAAAGAAGATGTATTGTCTGCCCTTTCAGAAGTCTATGACCCTGAAATACCAGTGAGCATTGTGGATATGGGGCTCATTTACAAGATTGATGTGGATCCTGATAATAATGTAGATGTGGATATGACAATGACTACAAAGGGTTGTCCTATGCATTCAATGATAACTTATCAGGCGCAAAAGAGGATAGAAAAAATGGATGGTGTTGGAAAGGTCAAAGTTAACCTGGTATGGGATCCGCCGTGGTCTCCGGATATGATATCCCAAAAAATAAAGGACCGTCTGCTTAAGGACGAAGAATAAAATGGATGAAAAAACAGGCACAGTAAGGGTTTACTGTGCACAGTTTAATCCTGTTGTAGGCGATATAAAAGGTAATTTCGAAAAAATGGTCAACCATATAATAAGCGCTGCAGAGATGGGTTCTGATATTGTTGCTTTCCCTGAACTTGCCCTTACCGGATATCCGCCGGAAGATCTGCTTCTAAAGCCCGCATTTATTGAAGAAAATATTGCTTATCTTGCTAAAATAAAAGAATTTTCTGCAGATATTACAGTAATAGCCGGTTTTGTAAACAGGGCTTCTGGAATTTATAATTCTGCTGCAGTGATTTCAAATAAAAAAATTGCTGCTGTTTACAATAAACAATATCTGCCCGATTATTCTGTATTTGATGAAGAGCGCTATTTCTGTAAAGGCACTGAAAACTTTGTCTTTAAAATGGGAAATATTTCTTTTGGAGTCAATATTTGTGAAGATATTTTTTATTCCCCGGAACCTGTTAGGGCGCAGGCTATTGCTGGCGGGGCGGAGCTTATAATAAATCTTTCCGCTTCACCCTACTATGAAGGCAAAATCCATGAAAGTGAAAAAATTCTTTTTACAAGAGCTGTGGAAAACAGGGTGAATATATTATATGTAAACCTCGTGGGCGGACAGGATGAGCTTGTTTTTGACGGCAATTCAATGCTTATTGATGAAAAAGGCGAAATCCTCTGCAGGGCAAAACCTTTTAAAGAAGACTTTTTCATTTATGACATACCATCAGAAAGTGTCAATTCTGCAAGGCTTCAGGATGCAAAATACATAAATCAGCAAAATGAACTCCGCCCAGAAAGGTACTCAGTCAAATTAATTGAAATAAGCCCGGTTAAAAAACATGTTGGCGTACACAAGAGGGCAGAAATTGTCAAAAAACCAGGGCAAAGCGCAGAAGGCGCAGCAGATACACAAAATAAAAATTCAGTGTGTGGCAGCAAAGCACCCATTGCAAACACGGATAATTATAAAAAACTTATCTCCTGTGCTGAGGAAGAAATATTTGAAGCTCTTGTGCTGGGCACAAGGGATTATGCAAAGAAGAATGGTTTTTCCAGAGTTGTGCTTGGCTTAAGCGGTGGCCTGGACTCAGCTCTTGTTGCAGTTATTGCTTCTTTTGCTGTTGGCAGCCGGAATGTTACAGGCGTAATAATGCCTTCAATTTATTCTTCTAAAGGCAGCATTGACGATTCTCTTGCGCTTTCTGAAAAAACAGGAATTGGCACTATTATAATTCCAATCAGCAGCCTGTACTCCGAATATCTTGAGAGCCTGAAAGATAATTTAAAAACCAGCGGCATTAATATCACAAAAGAGAACCTCCAAGCCAGGATAAGGGGTAATATATTAATGAGCCTTTCAAATGAGCATGGGTGGCTTGTTCTTACTACAGGAAACAAAAGCGAGATTAGCGTTGGGTATTGCACATTATACGGTGACATGGCCGGGGGGTTTTCACCCATTAAAGATATTTATAAGACTTTTATCTACAGGATATGCAATTTCCTGAACAAAAAATACGCCAATATCATACCTGATGAAATAATCATCAAAGCTCCTTCTGCAGAGCTGAAACCAGGACAGACAGACCAGGACAGGCTTCCTCCTTATGAGGTGCTTGATAAAATACTGAAAGCATATATCGAGGATGAAAAAGACTACAGAGAGATAGTGAGATCCGGCTTGCCGGAGAATATTATAAAAAATATTATAAACATGGTTGATTTCAATGAATACAAGATAAGGCAGGTCGCACCTGGAATTAAGATCACCCCAAGGGCTTTTAGCAGAGATCGCAGATATCCCATAACCAATAAGTTCCGCCTGCTTTAGCTTCCGCATTCTGCCGGTGCAGCTTTTAAATTTTAATGGTGCTAAGCTATTTTATATATCAAGAAAATTATATACCCCGCAAGCCCTGCACATAAAACAGCAAAAATGGGTATTTCTGCAAAGTTTAGTGGGCCGTATCTTGAAGCTTTCAATCCAAAAAATCCTATTACTGCAACCAGCACAAGTAGAATTATTGTATATACCAATGACCGCTCCTGCTTTTAATTTTTAATAAAACCTGCTTTTAAAATTCCTGCCGTTCAAAATCAGTTTACTTTAGATTATTCGGTTGTATAATTTATAAAAATCTTAATTATTATAAATAAAATAATTAAAATATAAATATAATAATTGCTGATTATGAGAAATATGCTTTTTTGTCACA
>MWAX01000067.1 GCA_002068775.1 Actinobacteria bacterium ADurb.Bin346
CTGAAAACAGCCGAAACGGATATTCCAAGAAAAGCTTAAAATCAGACTACGGCGAGCTTGAGATAAATGTGCCAAGAGACAGGCAGTCAGAGTTTGAGCCGGCAATTGTTAAGAAAAACCAGAGAGACATTTCCTCAATAGAGGACCAGGTGCTTTCCATGTATGCAAGAGGTATGAGCCAAAGGGATATGGAAAAACACCTTGAGAGCATCTATGGCATCGATGCTTCTCCTGATCTGATAACCCGCATTACAGACAAAATAATACCCCTTGTCACCGAATGGCAAAACCGTCCGCTTGATTCCATTTTTGCAATAGTATTTACAGGTGCCATTCATTACAAAGTGCGCCAGTACGGCAAATCCACCACAAAGGCAGCCTATACAGCTATTGGCGTAAATTTAGATGGAGTAAAAGACATCCTCATTGCATCTGTTGACGGCCTGTTAGGCTTTAATGATGCAATAAAAGCAGTATTTCCCCATACAGAGATTCAACGCTGCAACTGAAGAGCAAGCGGCCGCTGCCTTATCTGAGCTGGATGAAAAATGGTCAAAAAAATACCCCATGTCTGTGAAATCCTGGAAGAATAACTGGGGTGAGCTATCCATCTATTTTAAATATCCGGAAGAATTAAGAGGGATAATCTATACCACAAATACTGCAGAAAACTATCACCGCTGTCTTAGAAAAGTGACAAAATCCAAGGCAAGTTTTCCAAGTGACATGGTTCTTTTAAAACTGCTGTACTCTTGACTTTGTCAGTTGATTTTTAAATTCCCGCACAAAATGGGCAAAATTAGCCCAAAATTCGTGCATATTGCCACCACTTTGGGTTTTAGAGGTTTAGTTCAGAAACTGGAGTGACATTCTTTGGTGAGGTTATTTTAAGTACTTGCAGTATCTTGTATGCAAGGTCTTCTGCTTTTGTTTTAATAAAAAAGCAGCTGTCTTTAGCTTCTACCTTTGCAAGGTTTAAGCTATTTAGGGCATCCCTTATTTTATCAGCAGATGCTGCTATATTATTTTTATACAGTTTGTATTCAAGATGCCTCTCAAGTAAAAATGCCAAAAAACACACAACAAAATGACCTGCTATTCTTTTTGGCGTCCATACGAATATGGGAGCCACCTCAAGATTTGATTTCATGAGCCTGAAACTGTGTTCAATTTTATACAGGTTATGATATGCCGCTACTACATCCTCTTCTGTAATATCTTTTTCATTGGTAGATATTGCATAATATCCATCAAACTTTTCATCATTTTTAATAGCATCTGTATTAAGGCTGTAATTAATATCGGTTGCATCCTGTGATATATATTTTTTAGCTCCCCGCTTATTTTGCGCTTTTATCTTTGAGATATCACCAAGCAGTGCTTGCGCTTTTTCAACTTGCCTTTGCCTATCAATTCTATCTTTTTTAGCTCTGGCCTCCGAATATGTAATTATTATTTTCTGAAAAAGATCTATCTTTTTAGAGTCATGATAAAAGCTGTGTGTATAATCTATTGCTTTGTATTTAAACGTGTCAGGCCCGCTTGGCGCATCTGTATAGTTTCCCTTTAGCGCCTCCTCTTTTATTTTATCAGGTGCTGACTTTAGCCTATATGCAAATATGTATGAATAGCCACTATCTGTAATTTCTTTTAAGTTAACCTTTGAGGCAATTCCCTTGTCTGCAACTATTATTACCTTTCTTATGCCAAACCGGCGCTTTAGGGACTTAAGGGCAAAAGGAAGCGTTTTACCGTCAAAGGTGTTGCCGCTAAAAAGCTCATATCCAATAGGTCGGCCAAAGCTGTCAACAAGTAACCCCATTACAACTTGAACTTTGCAGGGTTTTCCCTCTTTTGAAAACCCAAAGTCTTTGAGCCCATCAGGCACAACTGATGAAAATGAAAATGTTGTAACATCATAAAATACAATGTCAACATCTAAGTTAAAAAGGTTTCTGTTTGCATCAAATATCTTTTCTTCTAACTCCTCTTTTGAGTCAGCTAAAATATCTAAGCTTCTATACATGCTGTTTAGATCAATTGGGGCAAGCCCCTGGTATCTGTTTTGGCTGTTGTAACAGGACAGTTTTGATGAAGGAGAAAGAAGGTGCGACAAGACCATAAGAAAAGAAGTGTCTGAAAGAGAGTATGATATCTTTGTTTTTGAAGATATACTAGCAAGTATCTTATCAAGGCCAAAATCACGCCATATCTTTTTATATACAGTATATCCCCAGTTTGACATCTCAGCTTCTGATAAATCATCAAAGGATAGCCCTTGCTTTTTTCCAGTAAGCTCAAGAAGACGACTTGCAAAGTTTGCAAAACTATCACTTCCCTTAATAGCATCAAGCCTTCCCAGATTAAACAGTACCCTGTGATGTGTTACGCCATTTTGCTTATATGATTCTACAGCCTGGGCATATTTATATTTGCCTGATTTTGTAATCTTTACAAACATAGCTAAATTATACCACTAATACAATATATATCAAGATTAAATCAAGAAATATTTATTAATTATTGCCACCACCTTTTTTGACAATTTTGGCAAATTTGATTAATTTTGTGCTTAAATTAGAGGATTTTAGTGTTAAAATGGGGATCAACTGACAAAGTCAAGAGCCGGGAAATGAACAGGGGATGGGCAGAGGTAATAAAATACCTTGCGCATTAATTTCAATAAATTATAATGTCTTTAATATGGGAAATAATAAAACATCCAGGAATTGCAGAAATGTATTTATAGTAAGTCTTATAGCAGGCTTTTCAGGCTTTATGCTCGGCTTGCTTTTTGCTCCCCAGACAGGAAGAAAATTCAGAAGCATGATTGCTGAAAAATTCTTAGAGGTTGTAGACAGGAGCAAGTTTGCCCTGGTCGAAGCCAGGGTAAAAGCAGAAGAGTTTATTGAAAGAAACAGGGATAAAACTGAAGAAGATTTATAATAAATTCCGCGTATTAATAAACTCACACAATACTGCCAGTCATTAAAGCTGCTTTTTTAAATGCACTTTAAATGCATTTTCCAGGCAATGTTTGTTCCAGTACGCATCGTTTCAGTCAGCGCTTAAAACAGCATAAAAACAATATAAAAACAATACAAAACCTCTTCGCGCATGATGTTGACATCAAATATTTACTATAGTAAAATTCACGTTTGCATACCGAAGAAGTCGGCATTTTAGGGCCGTTAGCTCAGCAGGTAGAGCACCGGACTTTTAATCCGGGTGTCGAAGGTTCGACTCCTTCACGGCTCACCAGTGATATTATTATCTGATTGGATATTTATAAATTAGCTTCTTTTGGTTTTTGTTTTTGGCCCGTTCGTCTAGGGGTTAGGACAGCAGATTTTCAATCTGCCAGCAGGAGTTCGATTCTCCTACGGGCTACCAAGTGGGCGATTAGCTCAGCTGGGAGAGCATCTGCCTTACAAGCAGGAGGTCGTAGGTTCAAACCCTACATCGCCCACCACTTTTTCTGCACCCGTTAGAATGGTTCGGTGGAGCTGTCGTCTAGTGGTTTAGGACACGTGCCTGTCACGCACGAGGTCGCGGGTTCGAATCCCGTCAGCTCCGCCATTTTTGAAAGAACGGTAATTTTTTCTTTTTGATTTACGAGTGTTGCTGTAAAAAATGGCTGTGCCATATTTACTCCATTTTGGCGAGATAGCTCAGTTGGTAGAGCAGTGGACTGAAAATCCACGTGTCCGCAGTTCGATTCTGCGTCTCGC
>MWAX01000068.1 GCA_002068775.1 Actinobacteria bacterium ADurb.Bin346
GGATCATTGACTATCAACATTATAACAAGTCCATAGCGGAGGTGCCTTACGTTGAGCGACGAAACAGTGTGGCGGTTGAAAATCGGAACGGTAGCGTCTGTCTTGCTTGGCCTCATGGCATTAGCCTATTCGGGGATGTCGATATGGGTCAACAATGTATCACTCAAAGTTGCGAGCCATAGCGAGGAAATTGCCACACTCAAAGAGTGCCAACGAAACGTGACTGGTACACTGACACGCATGGAGTCGATGTTAGACGAGATCCGGAGAGATCAGATTAGACGAACGGTAAGAGAAAATAATGGAAAAAAATAACATGACTGAGAACGAACAGGCAATTCATAACGCAAGGATAGCATGGAATGCATTGTCAAGGGAAGAACGGAAGGTTATCGTTCGGTGGTTAGCCTTATCTGAAGGGGCAAGAGAAGTGTTTTGCCGGATCGTGCGTGAGGATGGGAACTGTGCGAAAAAGACAGCGAGTGGCGAATGAGAAGCTGGGAAGAAATTAAACTGGATGGTTCAGAACATTACAAGTCTGGACAAACCGAAGTCATTGACCTTTTACGCCACATTAAGCCTCATCCATCGTTAAGTGTGGTGGAAATAAAAGCCCTTGCGGATAATATCAAATATGCCTATCGGCAATTAACAAGCGGTATTAAGCAAAGTGACCTTGAAATACTTGCAGAATTTGATTCTGCAGTAAGCTCAGTAGCAGAAAAAATAAAACCATCAGTTGTAAATATAAAAGTAAAAGTGATGCAGGAAGATTTCTTTGGAAATACCAGGACAGGAGAAGGGGTCGGCTCAGGAGTAATCTATAGTTCCAATGGATATATAATAACCAATAATCACGTTGTGGGTAATGCCAGCGATCTGGTAGTTACCTTAAATGACGGCATGGAGTATCCGGCAAAAATAATTGCTTCAGACGCAAATACAGATATTGCAGTAATTAAAATTGAAGCTAAAGATCTTATACCTGCTGAATTTGTTTCTGTCGATGACGTCAAAGTAGGAGAGCTTGCAATAGCAGTTGGCAGTCCGTTTGGCCTGCAGCAGACGGTAACGCAGGGCGTAGTAAGCGCAATTGGAAGGGGGCTGTCATTTTCTGCAGAAGCACTGCCACTGGTTGATCTTATTCAGACTGATGCTTCAATAAATCCGGGAAACAGTGGCGGCGCGCTTGTAAATTCCGCCGGTCAGGTTATGGGAATCAATACTATAATTTATTCCACATCAGGTTCAAGTGCAGGTATAGGGTTTGCTATACCAAGTGATATCGCGGTTAATATTGCCAATCAGATCATTAAAACCGGCAAGGTACAAATTGCTTTTATGGGCATAGAGATGGGTAAAAACAATACAAATATAAAAGGGGTTTTAATCAATTCAACAGTGCCCGGTTACCCGGCAGAAAAAGCAGGCATTAAAGCCGGAGATATAATAACCGAATTTGATGGAAAAGCTATTGAAACCACATTCAATCTTCTGGCGCAGATAATAAGGCATAATGCAGGAGATACCGTAAAGGTAAGGGTGTACAGGAAAAGCAGCTATATAGACTTTGATGTCACCCTTGCTGCAAGCCCTCAAAAAGCAAGTTGATTAAATGATTGAGGCTCACGGCATATTATAATGAAGTTATAATGAAGTTATAGTAAAGTTAAAACAAAGCTAAAATAAACGTTACCCTGCAGCTATTAGATTTAATATGCTGCGGGGTATTTTTTTGCACCTTGATGTGATATTCTAATAAAAAGTTTTAGTATCCTATATAAAAATCCATGAAATTCTGGTTTAATTTTTGTTATTAATGAAAATTAAAAACGCATTTGCAGTGGAAAATAAAAAACAGATAAAAATATTAAATATTGTTCCCACACCATTTTTTGCAGACAGAGGCTGCCATATGCGCATACTCGGTGAAATGGCTGCTTTAAAGAATAATGGATACAGGAATATAATAGTGACATATCATAATGGCCGTGATCTCGAAGGGTTGGATATTAGGCGCATAATAAATATCCCATGGTATAAAAAGCTTGAAGCAGGACCTTCAATTCATAAATTTTATTTAGATATACTGCTGTTTTTCAAAGCAGCATCTGTATATTTTAAAGAGAAACCCGACTTAATATACGGACATCTTCATGAAGGGGCCTTTGTTGGCGGACTTATAAAATTTCTTCTGACTTTTGGTAAAATACCACTGGTTTTTGACGTGCAGGGCAGCCTGACTTCAGAGCTCGGCACTTTTAACTGGACTGGAAGCAAGCCTGTGAAGTGGTTTTTTTATCATCTTGAAAAATTTATCTGCAGGATGCCGGATTTCTTTATATGCAGCTCTGTTTCAAACGGGGATATTATTAAAAACAGGTTTAAAATAAATCCTGCAAAAGTCAAAGTGGTAATAGATGGCGTGCATACAGACTTTTTTAATAAAATTCCGGGAAAGGGTTTCAAATCTGAACTCGGCATTCCTGAAAATGCGCCAGTTGTAATTTTTACAGGCGCACTGCTGGCTGCAAAAGGCATAAACAACCTTATTGAAGCAATGCCGCTTGTGCTGAAAGAAAACAGCAATATACATTTTTTAATAGTTGGTTATCCGGTTGAGGAAACTGCAAAAAAGGTAAAAGATCTCAGGATAGAGTCAAACGTTCACATGACCGGCATGGTTGATTATTTTGACCTTCCGGATTATCTGCTGATAAGCGATATTGCTGTAGAGCCCAAAATCGATAAAGCGGGAGAAGCAAGCGGCAAAGTGATAAACTACATGGGTGCCGGCTTACCGGTCGTTTGCTTTGATTCAAAAAATAATCGTAAGTTTCTTGAAAATGGTGGAATATATGCGGCAGATGATAAAATAGAAAATCTTGCTGAAAAAATACTCTGGGCAGTATCTAATCCGGATGAAGCAAAAAAATTGGGGCAGGCCAATAAAAAAAGAGTTGAAGAAGTGTTTTCCTGGAACAACAGTATCAGGGATACCGTTGCTGCATTCCAGGAGTTAATTGCAGAAAGAAACAGTGATAAAAAAGCAGGCATTAAAAGAAAGAAAGAAAATACCGGAGGTGACGATGAAAGCAAACCAGACAGTGAAAGTAAATCATAAAGAGCTTGTAAAATGGGTTCTTGACATGGCAAAAATGTGCAATCCTGACAGGATAGTATGGATAGACGGTTCCCAAAAGCAAAAAAAAGAACTTGAAAGAGAAGCTTTTAAAACCGGTGAATTAATACAATTGAACCAGAAACTTCTACCCGGCTGCATATACCACAGGACTGCTGTAAATGACGTGGCAAGAACTGAACACCTTACTTTTATCTGCACCCCTGATAAAGAGGAAGCAGGCCCTACAAACAACTGGATGAGCCCTGAAGAAGGATATGCAAGAGCAGGCGCAATTTTTAAAAATTCCATGATCGGCAGGACTATGTATGTCATCCCTTTTTCAATGGGGCCAATAAATTCTGAATTTTCTAAAATAGGTGTTGAGCTTACAGACAGTATTTATGTAGTGCTTAATATGCTTATTATGACAAGAGCGGGTGATAAAGTGCTGAGATTTTTGGGAGAGAAAGGACAGTTTACGAAATGTCTCCACGGAAAAGCTGAAAGGGATATAAACAAAAGACTAATTTTACATTTTCCTAATGATAATACTATCTGGAGCGTTGGTTCCGGATACGGCGGGAATGTGCTTCTTGGAAAGAAGTGCCTTTCGCTCAGGATTGCAAGTTTTTTAGGGAAACATGAGGGCTGGCTGGCTGAGCATATGCTGATAATCGGCATAGAAGATAAATCGGGCAAAACCACTTATATAGCAGCCGCATTCCCAAGCGCATGTGGTAAAACTAATCTTGCAATGTTGATTCCGCCGGAAGGTTTAAAGAAAAAAGGTTATAAAGTATGGACTGTGGGAGATGACATTGCCTGGATGCGGGTAAAACAGGATGGTTCCCTATGGGCAATAAACCCTGAATCCGGATTTTTTGGAGTTCTTCCGGGCACCAATACTAAAACTAATGCCAATGCTATTGCCACAATGCAGAGAAATACCATCTATACAAATGTACTGCTCAAAGAAGACGGCACTGTGTGGTGGGAAGGCGCTGACGGACCAGTACCTGAAAGAGGAGTAGACTGGACCGGCAAACCCTGGACTCCATATTTAAAAGATGAAAACGGTGCACCTGTCAAAGGAGCAAACCCGAACAGCAGATTTACGGCACCAATCAAACAATGCCCTACGGCTTCACCGCTGCTTGACAGTCCTGAAGGCGTACCGATCTCTGCTTTAGTTTTTGGCGGCAGAAGAGCCCGTCTTGCGCCTCTCATTTATGAATCATTTAACTGGCAGCATGGAGTTTTTACAGGGTCTATTATGGCATCTGAAATAACTGCGGCACAATATGGCGCACAGGGCACAGTAAGGAGAGACCCGATGGCAATGATTCCGTTTTGCGGGTATAACATGGGAGATTATTTTGCGCACTGGTTAAAAATAGGCAAAGAACTGAAAAACAAGCCAGGGATTTTCCATGTAAACTGGTTCAGGACCGACGCTGACGGCAGATTTTTATGGCCTGGTTTCGGAGATAACCTGAGAGTGCTTGAATGGATAATAAAAAGATGCGACGGACAGGTTAATGCACAAAAAACACCTATCGGATACGTGCCGTTAAAAGAAGACATTGATCTTGAAGGGCTGGAGATTGATAAAAAAGATATGGAAGAACTGCTGAAAGTCGATAAATCAGAGTGGAAATCCGAAGTCGAAGACATTAAGAATTTCTATGACAAATTTGGCACAAGAATGCCTGCTGAGCTGCTGGAAGAGCTGGATGCCCTAAAGAAGAGGCTGGAACAACCGGATAATTAAAATATAATTTATTAATAATTAAAATCTATTAAAAACCGGATTTATTTTTATTCCGTTTAAAATACTACGGGCGTAAGCCCGTAGATGTTTATTCAAAACGGATAGATTTTAAAAATCAGGTTTCAAATTTATATATGACAAGACCGCTGCACGGTTTAGGATAAAAATATGTTGATTTCTGGGGCATGATCTTTTCCCTCAATGAAAGATTCTCCACTGTATTGATGTCGGGCGCATTAAGTATGAAGCCGGCATAAAATTCACTGTCCGTTTTAACAGAATCAAGCAACTCAAGCACTTCATCAATTGTATGCAGGTATTTAATCTCTTCAGGCTGGTTATCAGGAATAATTCCTGATAAAACAAAATTGTGTAGAATATTTACATCAAGCATTTCATACTCTGCATCGAATGCATCTTTTAAAATACCTGTGTCTTTATAAGCTTGCTCTAATTTGATTTTTAAAACAGCAAGGTAACACTGTGCACTATCCGGACAAAAGCAAAAACATTTTTTACCCTTTGCTTTAGCATTTTTCATTGCAAGCTCTATCTGCGCACTTGCAGGTTTTATTTTTTGCAGGTCAAAATATTTCTCAAGCCTTAACAGCAGGTCATCAGGATTTATCATTTTGCTGAA
>MWAX01000069.1 GCA_002068775.1 Actinobacteria bacterium ADurb.Bin346
AAAGACAATGTCTGCGGAATGCTTGTAAGCGGGGGATTTGACAGTTCGGGACGTCTTCCCCTCGATGTAAAAATCATGGATGAATTAGCAAAAGTGAAAGAATTAAAAGCAGACAGTGTTAAAGTTATCATGCATCTTGGTTTTATAAATGCTGAAGAAATCAGGCTGCTGCAAAATTCTGCAATCGATGGCGTGCTTGTCAATATTTTTTCAGACATGTATTCCATTAAAGAAGTTTACAATCTTAAGGGCTTGTCGCCACATGATTTTTATATGAATTTGAGAAATATTAAAAATGCCGGAATAAAAGTAAGCCCGCATCTTATACTGGGGCTCGGGTGCCGGGGAAATATTGAAGGAGAGTTTATTTCAATTGATGAAATATCAAAAATCGGTACAGACTCTCTTGTGTTTGCAATTGAAAAAAAACTTACAAAAAATCATCGCAATGATTATAAAGAGGTCCGGATACAGGATATTGTCAGGCTGTATGAATATGCAAGAAAATTAATGCCCCAAACCCCACTGGCTCTCGGATGTGCAAGGCCACCGGGCGCATTTTCCGAGGAACTTGAAATGGAACTTATAAAAAGAGGGATAGATTCAATTGCTTTTCCATCGGAGAAAGCAATAGATTTTGCACAGGAAAACAATTTATCTTTTTGTTTTAAAGAGCAATGCTGCGCATTTTAGGTGATTTGATATAATATTTGTGTAAGATTTATTATTTCACTGCGATTCATTCATGGCCTAAGCACAAAAATTTAGTGGCTGCATGCAACTTCAGCCGGAAGGAGGTTAATTACATGGACAGGGTAAGCATTGTAACTGACAGTACTTCTGATATACCGCACTACATATACAAAGACTATGACCTGACAGTGATACCGCTAACTGTTTTATTCGGAGGAAAAATCTACATTGATAATGGCTTTGATATTGAACCGGAAGAATTTTATAAAATGTTACAGCAGTCAACAGAAATGCCTGCAGCTTCACAGCCCACACCGGGAGTTTTCATAAATACATATAAAAAGCTTCTGGAAAATTCCGGGTGTGTGGTATCAGTCCATATTTCCAGCAAATTATCCGGCACAGTCAATTCAGCAAATCTTGCAGCAAAACAAGTCGGAGAAGACAAAGTTGCAGTTATCGATTCTGAAGTCGTTCACATGCATTGCGGGTTTCTGGCACTCAAAGCTGCAAAACTGGCAGGCCAGGGGGCATCGAGGGAAGACATCATTGAAGATATAAATAATTCAAGAAAAAAAATAAATGCTTTCTTTATTCCCAGGTCGATGGAAAACCTTATAAAAGGCGGAAGGGTAAGTAAAATCAAGGGTAAAATGGCAACCCTTCTTGAAATAAAACCTATACTGACAATTAAGAATGGCGAGGTGTCATTATTTAAAAATACAAGGAAATGGGAACTTGCAAAAAAAGAAATGCTGAATATTATGGAGAGCAATATAAAAGGAAGTGGCGTCCTTACAGTGTCGATAGGGCATGTTGCCGCAAGTGAAGAAGCAAATTATATGGAAGACCAGATAAAAAAAAGATTTAATCCAGGAAATATAGTGAGGACAAATATTGGTATTGTAGTGGGGTCCCATCTTGGAATAGGCGGGCTGGGAATTACTTTTTTTGAAGAGTGAAAAGGCAAGTCAATATAAAAGTGCAATCTGATGCGGTGAAAAAATGCTAAAAAAGAAGTTATTGTGATTTTTCCGATTGTAAAGGAGTTAAAAAAATATTATGAAAATATATCACGAATGTCTTCCGTGCCATTTGCGCACTGCTGTCAATTCTGTAATGACTATGACTGAAGATGAATCGATTATCTCAGAAGTGGTGGAAAAGTGCATGCAGACAGCTTCCCGTTTCCGCTCTTATGACAGCTTGCTTGAGATTTATTATGATATACAGAAAGTAGTAAAGGATGCTTTTCCGGGGATGGACCCGTTCAGCGAGCTCAAGCAGAATTTTAACAAGCTTTGCATGGACAGCTTTGACGAATATATAAAAAAAATAAATGATTCTTCAGACAGGTTTGAAACAGCACTCAAGCTGTGCCTTGCCGGCAACAGCATAGATGTGATGCAGGGCATAAAAATGAACCATGATGTGCTTATCAAAGCAATAGAAAATGCCCTGAAGCAGCCGCTGAATAAGAAAGTAATGGAAAAATTAAAATCAGCGCTGCAAAAATCATCAAACATACTGTTTATTGGCGACAATGCCGGTGAAATAGTGTTTGACAGGATTTTTATTGATTATATAAACAGTGAATTTAATAAAGCAGGGCACATAACATATGCCGTCAGAGGCAGTGCAGCTTTAAATGATGTGACAATAAAAGATGCATTGATGGTGGGGATGGATAAATCAGCAAAAGTGATCACTACAGGCATAGATATGCCTGCTGCTTACCTGCCTTACTGTTCAAAAGAGTTCAATGAGGCATACGATGCTGCTGACTGTATAATCTCCAAAGGGCAGGGAAATCTTGAAGCATTATTGGAGGAAAATAAAAATATTTTCTTTTTATTGAAAATAAAGTGCAATGTTATTGCAAAAATCCTTGACCATAAATATAAAGTGGATGAAGTAGTGATTGAAGCAAAAACCGCCAGTTAATATAAAATCTTTAAATAATATCACAGGAGAGTCATAAATGAAGATAGGCATTATATCTGATACCCATGATGATGGAATAAACTTAAAAAAAGTTGCCCGGATATTCAGGAATGAAAAGATCGAAGAAGTCTATCATTTAGGTGATTATGTTTCACCCCCGCTTATAAAGATCCTTAAAGATTTCAGGCTGACTGGAATATTTGGAAACAGTGATGGAAACAGGACGGGGCTTATGGATGCATTCAATGAGATTGGAGGAAATCTGGCAGGTGATTTTGCAGCGATTGAAGCTGACGGGTTAAAAATTGCGCTTTACCATGGTGAATATCGCCAGATTTCTGAAGCGCTTGCAAAAAGCGGAAATTATGATGCTGTGTTTTGCGGACATCTTCATAAATCAGAAAAGACATCATTTGGGAAAACACTTCTTTTAAGCCCTGGCTCAACCCATGGCTATCTGACAAGAGAAAGCAGTCCGACATTTGGCATATTTAATACACAGGATATGGAATTTGAAATCCTCAGCATATAAACTCAAAACTGCCGTTAAAACAGCAACACTGCTAATAATTTCCTTAACTTTTTTGCTTATGCTCCCATCATGTAATGCGGAGCCGGCAACGGCAGGCAGTGATTCAACAAGCGGTGTTTTAACACCTTCTTTAAGAATTGTTACAAGTATAATCCCCACTGGAGAATTTATTAAAAAAATAGGCTCTGAAAGAGTGGAAGTGACCGTAATGGTGCCCGAGGGTGCCGATCCGCACATATATGAGCCCTCTCCAGGCCAGTTAAAAGCTCTCAGCGGGGCGCAGATCTATGCAAAACTTGGTTCCGGACTAGAATTTGAGATTGTATGGATGGATAAACTTATTTCTGTAAATCCCGGGATATTTGTACTCGACCTTTCAAAAGGCATTGACCCTATTTACGACAGCGAAGAGAAAAGCATCCGGGAAAATAATCCTGCCGGAAACGAAAGCAGACAGCCGGTCGGCCGGGCAGAAAAAGACAGTCAAAATAATTTTAAAAAAGGGGCAGATCCCCACATATGGCTTTCCATAAAGAACACAGAAATAATTGCCGAAAATATTTTTCACGCGCTGGCTGAAACAGACAGCGAAGGAGAATCCTATTACAGCAGTAATCTCGCAAGCTTTATAAAGGAACTTGAGGCTCTTGACTCTAAAATAAAATCCGGGCTGGCAGGTAAAATAAATAAAAAGTTTATTGTTTATCATCCTGCCTGGGAATATTTTGCAAAGGATTATGGGCTCACTCAGATAACAGTTGAAGTGCAGGGAAAAGAGCCCACTGGAAAAGAAATATCTTCAGTGATTTCCTTTGCAATAGAAAACAATATAAAAGTCATATTTGCATCACCTCAGTTTAATCCTAAAAGTGCAGAAGTCATAGCGAAAGAGATCGGAGGGGTTGTAGTTTTTATTGATCCTCTTGCCCCTGATTATATGAAAAACATGGAAATTATATTAAAATCATTTCAGCAATACCTTCAATAATAAACAAGTTAAAAACAAATCATGGTCAGGAGGAAAGCGTGCAGGAAAGCAGTAACTGCCGAAAACCGGTGATAGTAGAGGTCAAAGACGTTTCTTTTAATTATAATGGGCACACCGTTCTTGAAAAAATAAATTTTTCCATTTATGAAAATGATCTTATTGCTGTAATTGGCCCTAATGGAGGCGGTAAGACAACAATGATAAAGCTGATGCTTGGACTTTTAAAACCTTCAAGCGGAAGTATAAAGTTTTTCGGCGATTTTCCGGAAAAAAGAAGGCGGCATGCAGGTTATCTTCCGCAAATAAGCGCAGTTGATTTTTCTTTTCCGGTGAGCGTGCGTGAAGCAGTTCTGATGGGCATTTATAAAGGCGCCGGCAAAAGGTACTCAAAACAGGACCATGCTGCAGTCGATAAAGCGCTGGACACCGCCGGTATATCAAATCTTAAAAACAGGCATATAGGGATGCTTTCAGGCGGGCAGGTTCAGAGGATGCTGATTGCAAGAGCGCTTGTAAATGAGCCGGCACTGCTCCTGCTTGATGAGCCAATGTCAGGCATAGATCCTGAGATGCAGGCATCATTTTATGAATTGATTAAAAAATTAAATAAAAAAATGGCTATAGTCTTTGTCACGCATGATATTGGAGTAATTGCAGAGTTTTTTGAAAAAGTCATCTGCCTGAACAGGAGGCTTTATTATCATGGACCGAAGGAAGGCAGCCTTGGAAAGCTGGAAGATACATACGGATGTCCAGTGGAGCTTCTGGCGCATGGCACCCCGCACAGGGTGTTAAAGGAGCATCTGACTTAAGATGGGTATATTTGAGTATGAATTCATGCGCAATGCATTGATTGCAGCAGTGCTTGTAAATATAGCCTGCGGAATCGTTGGTACTTATGTAGTGATTAAAAAGATTGTATTTATAAGCGGAGGTATTTCACACGCTGCTTTTGGAGGCATAGGGCTTGGATATTTTCTTGGGGTCAACCCGATACTTGTTGCCCTGCCATTCAGCATAGCCTCAGCTTTATCCATTGGAATAATAAGCCGCAGGACAAAAATAAGTGAAGATACCGCTATTGGCATCATATGGTCACTCGGGATGGCTCTCGGCATTCTTTTTATTAATCTTACACCCGGATATGCTCCTGACCTGTTCAGTTATCTCTTTGGAAATATCCTCACGGTGCCATTGTCTGATATTTATTTGATGCTTGGCCTTGACATTGCCATAATAATAATTTCAGTATTTTTCTACAGGGAGTTTTTAGTGATCTCATTTGATGAAGAGTTTGCTGCTGTTACAGGGGTTGCTGTCAGGTTTTTCTACTTTCTTCTTTTATGCCTGGTAGCCTTAAGCGTGGTAATTCTTATAAGGATTGCAGGCATAATACTTGTAATCGCGCTGCTGACAATACCTGCATCCATTTGCAGGTTATTTACATATAATGTAAAAAAAATGATGCTTTATTCTGTAATAACTGGAATATTAATAACAGCGGCCGGACTTGTATTATCTTACTATCTTGATTTTTCTTCAGGAGCTGCAATTATTATTCTTGCTGCGATGGTGTTTTTTATAAGTTATC
>MWAX01000070.1 GCA_002068775.1 Actinobacteria bacterium ADurb.Bin346
ACAAGGATTGTAGATCTTCATCCGCTTACTATTATACAGAATGCAAGGACTTCCGGCGGTGGAGCAGTATCAAGCATACCTTCGCAGGCAATATCAGTTGGGCCGGATGAAACCTGGAAATCAGGCAGAGTGTCTATCTGGCATGCAGGAAACCACGATAATCCGTTTGGACTGAGACTTACGTCAATGATGATTTCAAAAAAAATACCTGACTCATCAGTGCCGATGTCACTTCTTGCTGACCATCCGGATGTTCTGTTTAGTTTTTACAGGCCCGGAATAGCAGAATGTTTTGTTGAAATGCACTGATAAGCAGGAAGGTTAATAGTCTTATGCAAGCCAGGAAGAAAAGAATTCAAGTAGAGCATTTTTTAATGCTTATAGTGACTTTTTTTTGGGCGATAGGGCATCCACTTGGAAGGATTCTGCTGCAAAAAGTACATCCGTTCCAGCTAAGCACAATTACCCTCAGTTCAGGATTTATAACGCTTTTAATATTTTTAATTATATCCGGCAGAGCAAAAAAACTTTTTAAATTACCGGTAAAGGTTATTTTTATTTCCATGGGCCTGGGTGTTTTGGGATTTTTCTTATATCAAATACTAACATTCAGCGCACTTGACAGAATACCTGCATCAATGAATGCAGTGCTTGTTTCAAACAATGTGGTGTTCATTGCAATATTTGCTGCAATAATTCTTAAGGAGAGGATAAAGCTGCCTGCCATAGCAGGCATTATTCTGGCAATAGCAGGCGTAATTCTTGTTACCTTTAATAAGGGCTTTTCTTTTGGAACAGATTCAGGGGGCATAAGTATGCTCGGATGCTCATTTTCCCTGCTGGCTGCTATTTCAGTAGCACTTTACTCTGTAATAGGCAAAAAGATCCTGTCAGAAAACGATCCATTAATAATTACTGCTTTTGCAATTTTTTCCGGAACAGTGCTGCTTGCGATACTTACAGCAAGCACTGTCGGGTTCACAGAGGTGGTCAATGCTGGATGGCAGACAAATGTATTGATGCTCTTACTGGGACTCACAATGATAGGCATAGCATATCCGCTCTGGTTTGTATGCCTAAAAAGATTCCCGGCGTCACAGATTTCAATTTTTACATACCTGACCCCTGTTTTTGCAGTCCTGCTTTCACTTATTATTTTGAAAGAAAAATTTTCCTGGTTATTCTATGCGGGTGGAGCGCTTATTTTGCTTGGGATTATTGTAACTAACACTTTTTCTGCAAGGTCTTCTGCAAAAAAGGGCGGTTAGCTCAGCTGGTCAGAGCGCTGCGTTCACATCGCAGAGGCCACTGGTTCAAATCCAGTATCGCCCACCATAAAGTAGATCACTTAAGAGTTAAATATTTTATAAACTTAAAATTTATCTTATTATAATGATTATTCCAGTTGATATTGCAGCTGCTTATAAAATATTATCACGAATGACTTTAATGAAAAATATTAAAGAATTAATCGTTTTGAATCTTCTTATAAAAGAAAAAGATGAATATTGGGCAAATGATGACTTGCCAAGAAGGTATTTTGAATGAGAAAACTTAATTATTAAACCCATTTTTATTAAACCTATTTTTTCAGGAGGTACTGACTATGAAGTATAAAAAACTTGGAAACACCAGCATTTCAATTTCAACTATTGGCGCGGGAACATGGGCTATAGGAGGCCTGTGGTGGGACGGTACAGATGTAAAAAGATCTATTGACACGATAAGAGCATCTGTAGATGCCGGTATAAATTTTATTGATACAGCCCCGGGTTACGGATTTGGTGTTTCAGAAGATATAATCGGCAAAGCTATCGAAGGCATAAGGGATAAGGTAGTGCTGGCAACCAAATGCGGGCTTATATGGGACAGGGAAGAAGGATATTTTCACTTCCAGTTAGGTGATACGAAGATTTATCGTAATTTAAAACCAGTTTCAATCATAAAAGAGCTTGAAGTCAGCCTGAAGCGCTTAAAAACAGATTATCTGGATTTATATATAACGCACTGGCAGGACCCCGGCACCCCAATCGAAGAGACAATGACTGCACTGCTTAAATTAAAGGATGAGGGAAAAATAAGGGCAATCGGAGTAAGCAATGCATCTGCTGCACAAATGGATGAGTACCTTAAATTTGGTGAGCTGGATGCTGATCAGGAAAAATATAATTTACTTGAAAATACTGCCGAAAATGAAAATATTCCCTGGTGTCAGGCAAATGGCGCAACTTTTCTTGCTTACAGCGCGCTGGCGCAAGGTGTGCTGACAGGCACCGTAGTGCCGGGAGTGCGATATAAATCTGACGATATAAGATCAATGAATCCGCTTTTTGAAGAAAAAACTGTTGTTAAAATAAATGATATGCTTAAAAAATTTTTTATCCCACTCACTCAAAAATACAATTGCACGATGACTCAGCTTGTTATTGCAGCTCTTATTTCAGTGGAGAGCGTGGTTGCCTTATGCGGTGCCCGCAACGTTGCAGAAGCTCAGGAAAATGCGCTTGCAGGGGATATAGAGATTAGAAAAGAAGACCTGGATATTTTAAAAAAATGCGTTAAAGATAATTTTTCACTTTAAAATAAAAATTATTACTCCTGCAGGGGACAGCTTATTGATTATGGCTGCTTTTGGTTTACCGGAGATTGCTCCTGAGCCTCAATAAATCATTGTATTGTCATTATAACCATGTATAATTCCAGAAAAGCATTAATTACTTGCGGAAAGAGTTAAAGTTGTCTGCACCGGCAATCAGCTCATATAATAATTCACATATAAATACTATAGCCAGAGAGCTGGCTGTAAAAACATGGCAGGTGGAAAACACGGTTAAACTACTAGCCGAAGATTGCACTGTGCCATTTATTTCCAGGTACCGTAAGGAAGTGAGCGGTGAGCTTGATGAAGTTGCAATTACGTATGTAAAGGACAGAGTATTAAAACTGGTTGAGACTGATCAGAGAAAGCAGTTTATTATTGCTGAAATCGACAGGCAGGGAAAACTTACAGAAGAATTAAAAAGCCGCATTGAACACTCTGAGACAATTACTGAGCTTGAAGATTTGTACCTTCCTTTTAAACCCAAAAGAAAAACCAGGGCGACTGCAGCAAAAGAAAAAGGCCTTGAAGAGCTGGCGATAATAATTTTTAAGCAGGATCCCGGTCTTGAGCCTGAGACTGAAGCAAAAAGATTCTTAAATGAAAAGGTTGAAAGCATACAGATTGCTATCGAGGGTGCACAGGATATTATAGCAGAATGGATAAGTGAAAATAAGATTGTCAGGGAGTCCATCAGAGAGCTGTTTAAAAAAACTGCGCGCATAAGTGCAAAATCAGTAGCTGGACTTAAAGAGGAAGGGGTTAAATACAGTGATTATTTTGAATTTGATGAAGAATTAAAAAAATGTCCTTCACACAGACTTCTGGCAATGAGGCGCGGAGAAAAAGAAGGTTTTCTTAAAGTAGGCATTTCTATAAATGAAGAAGACGCTTTAAGTTCAATCGAAAAAATTATAATAAAAAACAATAGCAGATCCTCAGCAGTTTTAAAAGTAACCATAAAAGACTCTTATAACAGGCTTCTTTATCCATCAATTGAAACAGAATTTGCTAAAATATCTAAAGAATCAGCAGACGCAGAGGCAATCAAAGTTTTTGCTGAAAACCTCCGGCAGCTTTTAATGGCGCCGTTTCTGGGACAAAAAAAAGTTCTGGCTCTTGATCCAGGTTTCCGCACAGGCTGCAAGCTTGTTATTCTTAATGAGCTCGGGGATCTCCTCGAAAATTATACTATTTTTCCTAACCCTCCACAAAATATGATGCTTGAATCAGGCTTAAAGATGGTTGATCTGGTGAAAAAATATAATATAGAGGACATAGCTATCGGCAATGGCACTGCAAGCAGAGAGACCAGGGATTTTGTGGAGAGCATCGATTTTGGAAAAAATGTAAATGTGTTTATTGTAAGTGAAAGCGGAGCTTCTATTTATTCTGCTTCAGCGGCTGCAAGGGAAGAATTTCCTGATCAGGATGTGACTGTCAGAGGAGCTGTTTCCATTGGAAGGCGGTTGTTGGATCCACTGGCGGAGCTTGTAAAAATAGATGCAAAAAATCTTGGTATTGGCCAGTATCAGCATGATGTCGACCAGTCAAGCCTTAAATCAAGCCTTGACAGTGTTGTGGAAAGCTGCGTCAATAGCGTCGGGGTGAATTTAAACACAGCGAGCCGCCATTTGCTTGCTTATGTCTCAGGGCTTGGGCCGGCACTTGCAGCCGGTATAGTAAATTTCCGGAGAGAAAACGGTCCTTTCAAATCAAGAGAAGAGCTATTGAAAGTACCCAGGATGGGAGAAAAAGCATTCATTCAGTGCGCAGGCTTCTTAAGGATTCATGGAGGGATCAATCCTCTTGACAGCAGCGCCGTTCATCCTGAAAGCTATCATATTGTTGAAAAAATGGCTTCTGATATGAAAGTGGATATTAATGCGCTGCTCTCAGACAGCATGATAAGAAAAAATATTTCTCTGAATAAGTATACCAGTGAAAAAGCTGGCCTGCCGACATTAAAAGACATAATGGCTGAACTTGACAGGCCGGGAAGGGATCCGAGGAAAAAAATATCAGTATTTGATTTTGCAAAAGGTGTAAATAATATTGAAGATTTAAAACCTGGAATGATACTTCCGGGGATAATCACAAATATAACAAATTTTGGTGTATTTGTTGATATTGGAGTAAAGCATGATGGGCTGGTCCATATTTCACAGATTTCAAATGTTTTCATCCAAAACCCTGCAGATAAAGTGCACCTGCATCAGGAAATACTTGTAAAAGTGCTGGATATTGATATTCAGAGAAAAAGGATACAGCTATCCATAAAAGAGGCTGTATAAAGGTGTGCTGTTTAAAAATGGTGGGCGATACTGGATTTGAACCAGTGACCTCTGCGATGTCAACGCAGCGCTCTAACCAGCTGAGCTAACCGCCCGGACTAGAGAATTTTATCAGAATCAGTACATTCAAGTCAAAAATATCATAAAGCGCATATTAAATAAATAGGATATTTAACCTTGTGCCTGTAAAATTGCTGATAATAAAATTTTTAAAGAACTTAAATAAATAATATAGAATAGAGAAAATATTTTTTTGCCAGTATAATTTTTAATATTAATGTTTTTTTATTATATGTTTTGAATATCTGTAAAAACTTATAAGAAATTTTTTAGCAGAAAGGATTTAAGAATGCTGGAGAAAAAAGCAATAGGCATTATTACAAGCGGAGGAGACTGTGGCGGCCTTAATGCTGTTATAAAAGGTGCCGCAGGTATGGCAATGTCATACGGAATAGATGTCTACGTCATTCCTAACGGATATGCAGGTCTATACAATCTTTATGATAGCGGCAATATCATTAAAATGGATATAAAAAAAATTGAACAGATATCATCTATGGTTGCCGGTTCAGAAGCCGGAAATTCAAGAGTAAAGATATCAAAAATAGAAGATCCTGATAAATACAGAAAAATAATATCAGGACTGGAAAAATTCAATATAGGCGCCCTTATTATATCAGGCGGCGATGACACGGGAAGTGTGGTGGTCGATTTAAATAATAATGGCATAGCTTGCGTCCATGTGCCAAAAACAATGGATCTTGATCTGCACACATATTCTGTCGGAGGAGACTCATCAGTTAACAGGATAGCGCATTATATAAATGAGCTGAAAACGACCGGCAACAGCCATAACAGGAATTTTA
>MWAX01000071.1 GCA_002068775.1 Actinobacteria bacterium ADurb.Bin346
AAGCCTGGTTTCGGTTGTACCCTGCTCCAGGCCGTCAAAAGCCAGGTTTAGCCATGGCACTTTATACTCTTCCCTTATCCGCCTCGAAATTGCTGTTACCATTGTTCCGGGCATACAAGTAAATGGCAGGACATTAATGATACCATCAGCACCTTTTTTAATCCACTGTATCGATTTACCAATACTGAGCGCGCCTTCCCCAAACCATTTTATTATATAAGGCTCTGCATTATCCCAGATCTCGTATATATTATCTTCCTCTATTTCTATCGTTTTGCCATTTATAATAGGTCTTTCAAGAAGTTTATGGTATCTGTGGAGCACCCTGTTTAATATCCTGTTAGCTGCATAATACCTCACGCCTTTCAAATAATTTGGAAATGCCTTTACAGCTTCTGTAAAAGAAAAATTTTTTGTGCCCTGGACCATCCTGTAATAAAGGTCTTTCTGTTTAATTGAATTATCCAGCTTTCCGGTTGCACTGGTATGATATCCCCATTCGCCAAAATCAGGCAACTGCACTTCTCCCCCCATTGCTTCCACTTTTTTAACTATTTCATTATTGCTGAATGGGTGATTCCTGATATAAATTTCTCCGACAATGCCGATAAGGGGCTTTTCAATATCCAGCTTTTCAATACCTGCAAATTTTAATTCTGCAAGCTCAAGAAGCGATACAAGGCTGTCAACCACTCTTTTATTCCTGGAATTGCTGACAAGCTCGCATAATTTCAATAAAAGCTCATTGTAAACAGCATCAGCAGAACCTTTTACTTTCTCATAGGGCCTGATGCGATAGAGATATCTTGAGAGATAATCAATCGTAAAAGCGCCGGCAAGAGCGCGCATATAAAGTTCAGCACCCTTTCTTCCCTGCATATCATATTCAATGTAGAACTGCCTGCTTTCCGGCGCTCCGGGAGCAATCACCGGAACATCCCCGTATCCAAGCTCGCTTAGCAATATTTTTTGCATCTTGTTATACTGGCCAAATCTGCAGGGTCCATGCGTAAGCGGCATCAGAAAAGCGCATTTTTTAGGGTCGTTATATTTTAAAGTCTTAAGGATATCTCCGGTTGTCAGTATATAAGGGTAACATTCTTTACCCAGAGTATATTTGCGCCCAAGTTCGAGGGTCTCCTGATCCGCCATCATTACTTCTGCGTCAATTCCTCCTGCGCGGAACCCCGACTGTATCGCATATGCTCCATCCCCCATATATGGAATATAGATCTTTCTTTTTTCATGCTTTTTAAAAGCAGCTTCTTTATAGGCGTTATTTTTAAGCAGGTTTTCACCATTTAAACCCTTTAACCTCGCAACATTCTTAAGCGAGTCATAAAAAGCTTCGCATCTCGTGATGACGCCTGCCCCGGCAGTGTGCTCATCGACCTCGATTTTTAAGAAAGGCCTGTCAATTTCCCGTTCAAAATATTGCATGATAAATGAATCAGGGCCACATCCGAAATTTGTAATATATACCGGGAAAAGGCGCCTGTCTTTTTTGATTATCTCTATTGCGCTCAGTATCCGGTCACCAAACTCCCAGTACATATTGGGCCACTTATTAAAAATGTCCACATTATCAATTGGAAAAAAATCCAGGGGGATTGCCTGTATGCCAAGGTCACGCAGCTTGCCGGGTATGTCCATGCTGATATTTGCATCGCAACTGTTATATGGCCTGCTTATAATAACTGCTGCCAGATCTTTTTCTCCGAGCTTATTTAGTGCAGCTTCTCCTTCTTTTCTAAGTCTTAAGTAAAACGCTTCCTGGGCTTTGAATGCAGCTTTAACAGCTTTTTGTATAGCCGCTTTATCAGATCCAAATTTTTTCCCAAGCTTCTGGAGCTGATGATTTTCAAGATAATGCCTGAAACTGAAGTTAATAAGAGGATCTATTATTTTTTTTCTGTCTAAATTCATGGAAGCCTTTACAAAAGACGATATTCCCTGGACAAAGGGGCATGGATAGCTTCCGGTCCTTGAGCCTTCAATTTTTTTATTGTCGCATGGCATATCTCTGATGCTTGGAATAAAGATATAATCCACGCCTTTATCCAGAAGGTTCTGTATATGGCCCATCATGACTTTTATCGGAAAACATGTCTCAGCAACAACAAAGCCCAGCCCGTCACTGATTATCTTCCGGTTTGTTTTATCGGACAGCACGATTTCTATCCCAAGCTCATCAAAATATGCTTTCCAGAATGGATAGAACTCATATGTTAGCATGGTATACGGAATACCCATCCTGATAACGCCTGCATTTTTATTTCTGCCTTCATTAAAAACAATTTCTTTATGGTTCTTAATGGCAGGTTGGTTCTTAATGTCTAGTTTTGTTTCAGCGCTTGAAATTCTTGATTGACTGTTATAAGGATCAAGCAAAATCTCGTCTCTTCTTTTAAAGAGGTCCTCAGGTGCAGATTTTATAATTTTTTTCTTTTCGTATTTTTCGCACCTGCCGCCATAAAACAATGGCTTTGCACCCTCAATGGACACTTTTTTTATCTGGCACATATTGGGGCATCCGCTGCACTCAAAGGAATTCTGTGAGTATTTTATATTTGAAATTTCCTTAAATCCCCTGAAATTTGATTTTTCGGGCATGCTTTCAAGAGACCTTATGGCTGCTCCTATTGCGCCGGTGACTTCATGGTCTGGCGGAACTATTATTTGTTTTCCAAGATAGTTTTCAAAAGCTGCAACAACTGCTTTGTTAAATGCCACTGCACCCTGAAAAAAAATCCTGCTGCCGATTTTTTTCCTGCCCACAACCCTGTTTATATAATTTATAGCTATTGAATAGGCAAGGCCTGCAAGTATATTGTCTATCGTTGCGCCATTCTGGTAATGAGAATATACATTTGTTTCCATAAAAACAGTGCATCTCTCTCCAAGATTAAGCGGTGAGCCCGCAGTCATCGCCATGCTGCCGAAATCCTCTATCTTAATATCAAATCTTTCGGACTGTTCTTCCAGGAAAGAGCCTGTGCCTGCAGCGCATATCTTGTTCATTTCAAAATCAACTATTACACCCTTCTCCATTGAAATATACTTCGAGTCCTGTCCGCCTATCTCAAAAATAGTATCCACTTCGCTGTCAATATTGGCAGCTGCAGCCGCCTGCGCAGTTATTTCATTTATTATTGTATCTGCACCTGCAAAATCTCCAATAAGATATCTTCCGGACCCGGTAGTACCGACAGCGCGGACATTTATCCGATCGCCTATCTCATTGCCTATGGCTTCAATGCCTTTTCTCACTGCTTCTATGGGCCTGCCTGCGG
Organism: Actinobacteria bacterium ADurb.Bin346; assembly: GCA_002068775.1. Taxonomy (GTDB): domain Bacteria; phylum Actinomycetota; class Humimicrobiia; order Humimicrobiales; family Humimicrobiaceae; genus Fen731. The sequence continues at coordinate 3,294 of MWAX01000071.1, forward strand.
TACGAAGATAGACCTTTGAAATCAGTCTCTTCTCACTGTCAATTGCAACCACATTTGTGCTTATAGAGCCAACGTCTATGCCAATGTAAGCATCTGTAGCACCATTATTTTTAAAAATATAATTAGAATTGTTTCTGCCAGGCAGAATAGACTTAGTGATTGCCAGTGGTTTAAAAGTCTCTTTTTTATAAACAAAATTTTCCAGATAATCTCTTATCTTCAGCAGCATTTCTTCAAGCCCTGCAGCGCTGTGACAATTTTGTTTTCCAATGCTAAGCGCAGCGCCGATTGCCCCGATCGATGAACGGTACTCGGGAATAAATATTTCCTGGCCAAGAATGCTTTTAAATGCCTGATCCATAGCCATGTTATATGAGACTCCACCGCAAAACGCTACGGGCGCTAAAAAATCCTTGCCTTTTACTATTCCGGACTTAAAGCTTCTTGCCATTGCATAGCATAGGCCCAAAGCTATGTCTTCATCTCTTGCAGCTTCCTGCTGAAGATGTATCATGTCTGACTTGGCAAAGACACTGCACCTGCCTGCAATTGTAGAGGGGTTTTTCGATTTCAGGGCGAGCTCACAAAATTGTTCTATAGTAAGATTAAACCTTGACGCCTGCTGGTCCAGGAAAGAGCCCGTGCCTGCAGCGCAAAGCTCATTCATGGCATAATCACCGGCTGCAAGGTCAATGAATTTTGAATCCTGGCCTCCTATTTCAATAACCGTTTTTATTTCAGGGTGTAGAAAAGATATGGATGTTATAATGGCTTCAATTTCATTTATGAACCTGCAGTCCAGGAGACGGGATAGCGCTTTACCTCCGGAACCTGTAAAGGCAACTCCATAAGCCACAGTCGAGCCGCTTTTTTTCAAAATGTTCCCCATGTCTTTTTCTATGAGTTTTACAGGTTCCCCGTAATGCCTGGAATAAGGCATCACATCTGCTATTTTTAAATCCTCGTCCACAACTGCACGGTTAACGCTTATGGCGCCTATATCATATCCTATATAATATTTTTTCAATTCCTGTCCAAATCTTCAAGCTTATTATTTCTTAAAAGATTTAACTTTAAATATAAAGATTCTGCAACCTTTTTTTTACAATTGGGCGCTTTCTGAATCCCGCTTCATATTGAATTGAGTCATTTTAAACTTAAATGGAATTTTTAAATTTAAATGCCATTTTAAACCATTTTAAAATTTTAATCTTTAAACATAGATCTTAAAACTTTAAAACTTAAAACTTTAATCTTGACAATATGGCGCTGCAATTATATTTTTAAAAAAATATTATCGAAGAAAGGCAGTGAGAGTGGTTAATAAAGTTTGTGTGCTTGGGGCAGGTTATATGGGGGGAGCGATAACTTTTCCTCTTTCTGATAATGGTATCGGGGTGAACCTCTGGGGCACATGGCTGGATGACGATCTTATAAGCGGTTCAATCGGCGGATTTCATCCAAGGCTAAAAAAGCCTTTAAATAAAAATGTTAAATTTTTTTACAGCAGCTGCTTAAAGGATGCAATAAGCGGGGTGGACACCTTTTTCATTGCTGTTACAAGTGAAGGTTTTCCGGGCGTATTTGAACTGCTGGTTGATAACCTTGATTTCAGTAAAAATTATTGCTTTTTTAAATTAACTAAAGGGCTTGTTAAATACCAGGGCAAAATAGTCCGGGCCTCAGAGGCCGCTGAATCCATTTACAAAAAACATTTAAAAAACTTATCCGGCAATATCAAAGGCGCAAGTGAAAAAAACAGGATTTATAAGCCAGCCGGCTTTGCCATGACATCAATAGGAGGGCCCGTAAGAGCTGTGGATCTCGCATCCAGGATACCCACAGTAAGCGTGTATGGCTCAAACACCAAGGCAGCTTTTGACAAAATTAAATATTTTACGACAGATTATTACAGAATACACCGGTCCAGTGACCCTGCAGGAGTAGAAATCTGCTCAACATTCAAGAATATCTATTCAATTGCTGCAGGCCTGTGCGATGGAATATATGGAAGAAATTTTAAAGGCAGTTATTATAACATCATTGCTCTTTTATTTAATCAGTCTGTTCTTGAAATGCTAAAAATCGTTGAAGCTGCAGGAGGTAAAAAAGAAACTGCCATCAGTTTTGCAGGCATAGGCGACCTGCATGTAACAAGTGCAGCCGGAAGAAACAGAAAGTATGGCGAGCTTGTTGGCTCTGGGGATGATCCTGCTGAAGCTTACTGCAAAATGCAGAGAGAGGGCGAATATGGTGAAGGTTATGTCGCTCTTAAATTATCGATTCCCTGGCTCGATAAGTTTGGCCTTGATATTGAAAAAGAGCTTCCCCTTTTAAGCACACTTTACAGAATCATTTATAAAAAAAATGATATTAAAAAGGCGCTTAACCGTCTGATTTTAAAAATGGGAAACTGAAAAAGAAAATCGCTCTGAGCTATGCTAAAACCAGGCCAAATCAGGATCAAATCAGGACTTATCAGTTGTCCAGGGGATCTAAAGCAGGGCTAAAGCTGTGCCCCCGACCCGACCAGTCCGGTTATTTATTGATAAATAATTATTTTTTTGTTTTTTTAGTTTTTTTTTAGTTTTTGTACTTGACTTTCCTGATGAACTGTGATAAAGTTCATTATAC
>MWAX01000072.1 GCA_002068775.1 Actinobacteria bacterium ADurb.Bin346
TCCACTTTCTGAAATAATAGTCGATTTTTTTAATCTCTTAAAATCAGTAAGCTCCGGTTTTGCATCACTTGATTATGAATTTCTCGGGTACAAACCATCAGAGCTTGTAAAGCTTGACATTCTTGTTGCCGGCAGCCAGGTTGACGAATTGTCCACGATAGTGCATAAAGAAAAAGCTTATGGCATCGGCAGGGAAATGGTGACAAAACTCAGAAAACTCATCTCAAGGGAAAATTTTGAAATAGCAATACAGGCAGCCATTGGCAAAAGGATAATAGCAAAAGAAAGGATAGCGCCTTACCGGAAAGATGTGACATCAGGCTTGTATGGAGGTGATATCACAAGAAAAAAGAAAGTCCTGGAAAAACAGAAAAAGGGAAAAAGGAAAATGAAAAGGATTGGTAAAATAGAAATACCAGGCGAAGCTTTCATGAGTTTTTATCAGATAGATACCGGTAAATAAAAAACAATAAAATGAACATAAAGGGGTAAAATTATGCGCAATGGAATTTTAAAAAAAGTTACAGTTTGTATTCTTGCAATCGCAGTATCTGCTATGATGGTGCTGCTGCTTGCCGGATGTGCGCAGAAAATAGCTGAATCAATGGTTGAGAAAGCAATAAAAAGCGCAGCACAGAAAGAAGGCGAAAATGTTGATGTGGATCTGCAAAAGGGCCAGGTAAATATCACAGATGAAGAAGGCAATGAAATAAGCCTCGGCGGCTCAGAAGTCCCGGAAAGCTGGCCTTCAGTTGTTCCTGTAAGTGATAAAATAAAGATACAGTTTTCAGGCTCTCAGAAAACTGACAATAAAATGAACTGGAGCATAAGCGGGACATTCGATGGTACAGGAAAAGAACTTTATAATTTTTATAAGGAAAAAATGTCCGGCTGGAATGAAGAATCATCAACTGTCGCAGATGCAGGAAATGAAGGAAAAACATATAGTCTCCAGGTTTCAAATGATAAGTACTATGTCTCCCTTTTTATAACCGAAAATGACGGATCTGCAGCAGTGATCCTTGGGGTAAATGAAAAATAATTATTTGTCCTGCATTATAAAATAAGTTTAAATAAGCTTAAATAAGCCTGTCCTGCATTATAAAATAAGTTTAAATAAGCTTAAATAAGCCTGTCCTGCCCTGTAAAATAAGCTTAAAAAGAGAGTACAGAAAAAAGCCTGTGCAAATGAAATTGTGCAGGCTTTTATATTGTAACAGATTTGTGATTCATATATAATTCACCTAATTATTATGCTCTAGTGTTGCTGACCCAACCCTAAAGCATGATAATATTTTTTTAAAAATTTATCAGAAGCGAAAGGGGTATGCCGTGTTAAGCGACATCGAGATTGCACAATCCTCAAAAATCAAACCCATAAAGGAAGTGGCTGCGTCCATTGGAATCGGGGAAGAATACATTGAACTTTATGGTAACTACAAAGCAAAAATCAAGCTTGAAATCCTTGAAACCCTGAAAGACAAACCAAATGGAAAATTGATCGATGTAACAGCCATTACCCCGACACCTCTGGGCGAAGGTAAAACTGTCACAACAATCGGGCTAAGCCAGGCATTAAATAAAATTGGTAAAAAGACAATAACCTGCATAAGGCAACCATCTCTTGGACCCGTTTTTGGCATAAAAGGCGGAGCTGCCGGCGGGGGATATTCACAAGTACTTCCAATGGAGGATTTTAACCTCCACCTTACGGGAGATATACACGCAGTCGGGCTGGCACATAATTTACTGGCTGCATTTCTTGATACTCACCTCATGAAGGGAAACGAGCTCAATATAGATCCGTTCAGCATCACATGGAACAGAGTGGTGGATGTCAGCGACAGGGTGCTGAGGCAAATAATAGTAGGCCTTGGCGGAGCCGCAAATGGGCTGCCCAGAGAGACAGGTTTTGATATCACTGTTGCTTCAGAAGTAATGGCAATTCTTGCCTTAACTACAGACATCAAGGATCTCCGCAGGAGGCTCGGAAGGATAGTATTTGGCTCCACTTATGATGGAAAACCTGTTACTGCTGAGGACCTGAAGGTTGCCGGCGCAATGACAGTTCTTTTAAAAGATGCAATAAAGCCAAACCTGCTTCAGACCCTTGAACACGGTGCTTGTTTTGTTCACGCGGGCCCTTTTGCAAATATTGCGCATGGAAACAGCTCAATCATTTCTGATCAGATGGCAGTAAAGCTCGGTGAATATGTTATTACTGAAAGTGGTTTTGGAGCCGATATGGGCGCAGAAAAATTCATGGACATCAAATGCCGTTACAGCGGCCTTACCCCAAATGCTGCAGTTATAGTTTGCACAGTAAGGGCGCTTAAGATGCATGGCGGAGCATTTGAATTTATTCCCGGCCAGCCAGTGGATAAGGCTGCCATGGAAAGACAGAATGTTGATGCTGTTATTAAAGGCTGCGCCAATCTTGAAAAAATGATTGAAAACATGAAAATGTTCGGCATATCTGTAGTTGTCGCAATAAATAATTTTGATGCTGATACAAAAGAAGAAATCGAAGCAATCAGAGAAAGAGCCAGGGCAGCTGGAGCTGAAGACGCTATTGTCAGCAAAGTATGGTTAAAAGGCGGAGAAGGCGGCATAGAGCTTGCTGAAGCTGTTATTAAAGCTGCAGAGAAACCATCCAATTTCAAGTTTCTCTATCCTCTTGAATGGCCGATCAAGAAAAAAATTGAGACAATCGCCACTAAAATATATGGAGCGGATGGAGTGGACTACCTGCCCCTGGCTGAAAAGAAAATCGACCTCTACACCAGGCAGGGCTTCGGTAATCTTCCTATATGCATGGCAAAGACCCATCTTTCACTCTCGCATGACCCAAACTTAAAAAACAGGCCAACAGGCTACAAAGTTCCTATAAGAGATGTCAGAGCTTCTGTCGGGGCGGGATTCTTGTATCCGCTTCTCGGTGAAATGAGGACAATGCCCGGCCTTCCAAAAGTGCCTGCAGGGACAAAAGTCGACATAGATGATGATGGAAAGATAGTCGGTCTTTTCTAAAAATGCACATGCCGGCGCTCAAGTCATCAGTAAAAGGCAGTGAATGCCGCACAGTGAAAGCCGACAGTAAATGCCTTACAGTGAAAGCCGGATTTTCAGGGCATTGTAAATTAAAAAATTGTGTTGAAGGGATATAAAAATGGCCAAATTGATAAATGGTAATAAAATATCAGCAGATATTAAAAACGAAATAAAACAGGAAGCTAAAGAGCTTGTAAAGACAAAGGGTTTAAAGCCAGGCCTTGCAGTAATACTTGTAGGCGACAATCCTGCATCAAAGGTCTATGTTGCAAACAAGCAAAAAGGTTGTGAAGAAGTAGGCTTTGCTTCAGAATCAATAAAAATGCCGGACACAGTGTCAACCCGGGACGTGCTTGCAGAGATAGATAAATTGAACAGCCGGGAAGATATACATGGCATACTTGTACAGTTGCCTCTTCCTGCCCAGATTAACAAGAATTTAATCCTTGAGGCAATCAAACCTGAAAAAGATGTAGACGGCTTCCATCCTGTAAATATGGGCCGATTAGTTGCGCAGCAGGAATGCCTTGTGCCTGCAACTCCTTCAGGCGTGATCCAGATGCTGAAAAGAGAAGGCGTAAACATTAAGGGCGCAAATGCAACTATGGTGGGACACAGCGAGCTTGTTGGAAAACCACTGACACTGCTTTTGCTGAATGAATGGGCAACAGTCACTATCTGCCATATTGAGACAAAAGACCTGAAGATGCATACTAAAGATGCGGATATACTGATTGTGGCGACAGGGGTGCCATACCTTATTAAAGAAGATATGGTAAAAGAAGGAGCAGTAGTGATTGATGTGGGCATAAACAGGATTTTAAAAGAAAAGGCAAATCCCCAGCTTCTTGAATGGAGAAAGGAAGATTTTGAAACAAAGGGCAGCACTCTCATAGGGGATGTAGATTTCCTTAAAGTTGAAC
>MWAX01000073.1 GCA_002068775.1 Actinobacteria bacterium ADurb.Bin346
CATTCGAAACAAGATAAGTCGAAAATATTCCGGCTAACATATAAGCAATAGTGAGGCTAAAATCAAGATTAGTAGCTATGCCTGCAAAAAAACTTAAGCATATTGTTAAAATTATCCCGAGTTTCACATCAAAAATAACCGTCATCAGCAAAGACATTGCAATCACAGGAAACAGATAGTTCCACAGGTTGAGGTGTATGGTCGCAAGCGTATTTAAACCCTTTATTATTGCAGTAAAGACAACCATAAATACTGCAATGATGAGCACTTTCCTGATGTTGTTATAAATAATACTTTCAAACCTTTGAAGATAAAGACCCACAAGCGACGCCAGCACCAGCACAACAAGAGTAATATATAAATACTTTGTCCAGTTTATCTCTCTTCCCATAAGGCCGAGCCTTTCGAGAATCATTATATGTTCTTCCTCAACAACTTCTCCTTCTGAAACTATTGTCTGTCCCTCGGTTATGCTTATCATATGCGGAGGAGTCTGAAGCCTTGCCTCTGCCTTTGCCTTATCTGTGGCTGCTGGATTAAAGACAGCAGTGGGCCTGATATTTGCCTGGAGCACTTCAGTTACCAGTTTTTTTTCAGCAGGACTGATGTCCTGGTTTCCGATCAAATAATCAGGAACGGCATTTTTTACAAAATCCACTTCAGTCGGCTGTATTTTTTCATTCATTATTTCTCTCGCAATGTTAAGAGCTTCGTACATTACAATGGTGTTTCTGTCAGGGGTAAGGTCAAGGGCTGATTTTATTGCAGATTCTGAATAAGTGCTTCCAAGCAGGTTTGTAAGATATGAAACCTTTTCTTCATCTGCTTTATCTGTCTTTGATTTTATTATCTGTGAAAGGATAAAGAAATATTTAACCTGATAAAGAACGCCTTCTTTACCGTTTAGAACCTCAGGATCATATGAAAATACATTCTGGACCTGGGCCTCATTCTTATCTCTGTCTTCTTCTGTTTTTGCTGCATCCTCAAACTGGACATTTCTGTTTGCTTTCACTGTCCTCGGGCTGGGCTGCCCGAGCTCTATCCCCATATCAGGCGTGTAGTTATATGTTAAGGTCACTATAATTGCAGCGACAGCAAAGATGAAGACATACATTCTCTGGGCTATTTTGCTCCTGAAAGAAAAATACTTCCAGAAAAAACCTTTTGATGTCTTTAGAGCCTCACCCTCATCAGACCTGATTATTTCCTTTGTTCTATTTTTTAATCTTTTGCTTCTGGCAATCATTGTTTTTCTGCTTCATTAATATTATTTTCTTCATATAGTTTATAGGCATCGACTATTTTCTGGACAAGAGAATGCCTCACCACATCTCTTGATGTGAGATATACAAATTCTATTCCTGGTATGCTGCCAAGAATATTTTTCACCTGAACCAGTCCGGATTTTCTTTCGACTGGCAGGTCTATCTGAGTTATATCCCCCGTGATTACAACTTTGGAGCCAAAGCCCAGCCTGGTCAGAAACATTTTCATTTGTTCAGGAGAAGCATTCTGCGCCTCATCAAGAATTATAAAAGAGTCATTCAGCGTCCTGCCTCTCATATAAGCAAGGGGCACAACTTCAATTATGCCTATATCCATGTAGTGCTGAAAAGTCTCCACGTCAAGCATCTCGTATAAAGCATCATAGAGAGGGCGCAGGTAAGGGTTTATTTTGTCATACATATCCCCCGGCAGAAACCCGAGTTTTTCTCCTGCCTCGACAACCGGCTTTACAAGGATTATTCTGCCTATTTCATTTCTGATAAGAGCGCCGACCGCCATTGCCAGCGCAAGATAAGTTTTTCCTGTGCCGGCAGGGCCGATGCCAAAAACAATGGTATTATCCCTTATTGCTTCAATATATTTTTTCTGGCCCTCAGTCCTTGCTTTTATTTTTTTGCCGCTGTTTACACCTATATAATCACTGAAAATCTCATGCGGTTTCAATTCAGATTTATCTTCCATTATCTTAATAGAATCATTTACCCTCTGCTCATCTATTTTCTGTCCCAGGTTTATCTGGAGAGCCAGCTCATTTAAGAGTTTTATCACACTGTTGACATTCCTGCCTTTACCGGCAACTTCTATGTCGTTTCCAAGCACAAAAATATCAACATCATATTCATCCTCAATTAGCTTAATGAGCCTGTCTCCGTCGCCGAGAAGCTCAGCTATTGAATGATTCCTTGAAAAATCAAGTGTAATCTTTTGCTTTGACTGGTACAAAGTCCCTCCTGTTAAATTATAAAGAGGTTATTATTTATGCAGGTCATTGCGAATTAAGTCATGGAAAAAACTTCAAACGATGCGCCTCTTTTATTTATCAGTGATTTTAACCCGGCGGCCAGTGAAAAGTCCTTTTACCAAGTACATGGAAATGAAGATGCGCAACGCTCTGGCCTGCGCCCTGGCCGGTATTTGTAACAACCCTGAAACCATCTTTATCTAACCCGAGCTCTTTTGCTATTCTGGAAATTGAGCCCATTATCTCGGCAATCTCTCCATGGCCAAGCTTTTCAATTTCCATTATGCTGGCTATATGCTTTTTCGGGACAACAAGCAGATGGACAGGCGCTTTCGGATTAATATCCCTGAATACAAGGACAAATTCATTTTCAAATATTTTATCGCTCTTAATATCTCCGCTGATGATTTTACAGAACAAACAATCATCCATGACCTTTCAACCTCTTTAATTTAAAATTCTTTAACTGCACTAATAAATGCACTAATAAAAAGCAACTAATTATACTTTATTTATATATAATTACAATATCACAGCAAGTATCACGTTCGTTCTTCAAAGCTGCAGGTATCACAGTAAATAGATTAGGGCAGTTTGCTTATAAATGTCAAATAATAGTGCCGAAAAGCCCCTCCCTGTACGGTGCATCTGCCATTATATTTAATATTTTGCCTTTTTTAATAATATCTTTATTTTGCGCCTGCGGCTTAAAATAAACTTTTAAATAGTTTTCAGATGTGCCGCTTGCAATCTGCAGTTTTTCATTAAATTCTTCAAAAACTGTTTCCTGGATCACGCCCTTATTGGACAATATGAATTCTTTTCGTAATTTATCGGCTGCCCCCCTTGCAATCCTGCTCCTGTCTTTTTTTATCCTCTCATCGACCTGTCCTTTCATTGATGCTGCTGCAGTTCCCTGCCGCTGCGAATACTTAAATACATGTGTTTTAGAAAACCCGATATTTTCAAGCATGCTCATTGTCATTTCAAAATCCTGGTCTGTTTCACCGGGGAACCCGACGATTATATCTGTGGTAAGAGTAATTGAAGGTATTTTTTCTTTTACAGCCTTAACAGTTTCATTGAAAAATCCGGCATCATACTTTCTGTTCATGGCAGACAATATTTTATTGCTGCCGCTTTGCAGAGGTATATGAAGATGTTTTGCAACCCTTTTATTGCTGCCGGAAATTATATTAATCAGGTCATTGTCTATCTCATTTACTTCGATTGAAGACAGCCTTATCCGCCTTATGCCCGTATTTTCAAGTATCTTTTTAATAAGCCCGGAAAGGCTATTGCAGCCGCCGGCATTATCTGTAAAATCAACTCCATATTTACCCGCATGTATGCCCGTAAGCACAGCTTCTTCAAAACCATGGCTGACAAAATAGTTTATTTTTTCTATTACTTTCTCGGGCTCCGTACTTTTATACGAACCTCTCACCATTGGTACAATGCAATAGCTGCAGCGCTGCCCGCAGCCATCCTGTATCTTTATAAAAGCTCTGCTCCTTTCACTGGAAGGGACGCCCTGAAATATATTTTTCGTATCTTTCAGTATAAAACCGGCAAGTTTTTCTTTTTCGCTGTTTGTGAAGATATAATCGGCACCGAGATCTTTTAATGCTTTTGCATTAAACACAGTATAACATCCGGTAACTATTATTGTGGAATGCGGAGCAGATTTTCTTGCAGCCCTTATTGCCTGCCTCACCTTGCCATCAGTTGTCCCTGTCACTGTGCATGTATTAATAATAATGTAATCACAGGCATTGCTGATACGGCTGCTGACATTGCTTCCTATGTGCTCGCTGGTGCCACTGATGCTATCACAGGCATTATCTATTCCCGTGTTTATTAAACCGGAGCCTGCAAGTATAGCTGAAATTTCATCTGACTCGCTCTGGTTTGTTTTACAGCCTAAAGTTACTATCCTGAAAGCCAGCGGCCTGTTTTTTTCCATGTTTTAATCACCCTTTTTTAAAGAACTGATAAAAACCTGATAAAAATCAAATAAAAATACAGCGCTTTAACTGCCGGCCGCTTTTTTAATAAGATAATCAAGAACTGAGAGAAAATAAACAGCGGCTGTTTCCGCCCTTAGAATATTGCTGCCAAAATTTATCAGCACGACGCCCTTACTGTTTAACATATCCACCTCATTCTGTTCAAAACCGCCCTCCGGACCAATAATATATGCCATCTTTTTAATCCGCAAAATACTGGCACTGTTAAAAACTCTGTCAATATTTTCAATTTTAATTATTCCTGAGCTTATGTTTTTATTTCCGCCTGCATCTGCAGCCTGCAATAATGGCGTTGTCTCAACCGGCGCAAAAAATAAGTCATAGCTGCCTGCATCAATATCCTTAACAGGTACCGGGTCTAAAACCCTGCATTCAAAATCCCTTTTGCACTGCTTTGAAGCCTCAGCGGCAATCTGCTGCCATCTTTTTACCTTTACTCCTGCTCCGTTTTTATCTATCTTCGCCACAATCCTGCTGCTTATGACAGGGACTATGGCGTCTATTCCAATTTCTGCAGTCTTTTGTATTGCAAGCTCCATTGCTTCTTTTTTCAGTATTGACTGAAATAAAAACACTTCAGGTATTTTTTTCGAAATTTTTTTTATCTCTTTGACTGTTAAAATCGTCCTGTCTTTTTCTAATTGGGCTATCTCTGTAATAAATCTGGACGAGTGGTTATCAGATAATTCAACAATATCTCCTCTGACTGCCCTTAAGACCCTTACAAGATGGTGAAAGTCCTTTCCCGAAAGCTCGATCTCTTCCGGTCCTTCCTTATCTGCAGTGTTTAAAGTATTTTCGGCAGTTTGCCCAACATTTTGCTCTGCAATTTGCCTGCTGATGAAAAAATACGGATGGCTCATCTTTAAAGTAAATACTTATTTCTTAAATGCGCTCTTTATTGAAGAAAATATCCCCGCATGCCCGTCTGATGTAAATTCCTCCCGGCCGCTGGCGTATTTTTTTAAAAGCACTATTTCTTCTGCATTTAAATCTGTGGGTATTTTAACATTAATGAAGACAATTTGATCGCCGCGCCTGGTACTGTGAAGCGGGATTATGCCTTTGGACTTCAAAATCATCTTTGTACCAGGTTGAGTGCCCGGTTTTATATTTAACTCTTCCATTCCGTCAAGTGTCTCTATTTCAAGCTTTGTGCCAAGTGCTGCCTGGGCAAAGGAAATATTTACAGTCGAAAGGACATTTGCGCCTTCCCTCATAAGAGACGGATGTTTTTTTACATATACTGTTATTATAAGATCACCGGGTATGGAATCAGAGCCCAGTGAATTACCTCTTCGGGAAACCCTTAACTGATCACTGTTGTTGATGCCTGAAGGTATATCTATTATCAGTTTGTTTTTACTTTTAACAAATCCCCTGCCGCTGCATGCCGGGCACGGGTCTTTTATTATTGTCCCTACCCCATTGCAGGAACCGCATACAGAAGTTGTCACCATGCTCCCGAGAAAAGTGCTGCGGCTGACCCTTATATGTCCACTGCCCCCGCATTCCTTACATGTTATAATGCCTTCAATTGTTGCTGCTCCCGTACCGCCGCATTTTTCACAACTTATGTCTGCGCTGTATTCAATTTCTTTCTTGGTTCCAAAAGCAGATTCTGAAAATTCTATTTCAGTTTCAATTAAAATATCCGAGCCTCTCTGTCGCCTCCTGGACCTGCTCTGTGATGTTGAAAAACCGTTTCCAAAT
>MWAX01000074.1 GCA_002068775.1 Actinobacteria bacterium ADurb.Bin346
ACATTATATATACTTTATATCAACATTATATCAATCATAATTATATAATAATCAGTTTTTATTAAATTTTAAATCAGGAAATTAAAATTCTGAAAGAAATCATGGAGTGTTCACTGCAGTCTTTGGCCTGTAAAAAGGCAGGGATATTATAATCATGGAGATAATCCCAAGGATAACAGAAAAAGAAAGCATTATAAGATGGTAGCTGAACCCGACCGTTATAGCAATCCCGCTTGAAAAGCCAAGCGCAATAAATGCAAGAGCAAAGGCGCCTTCATAAGTGCCAAACCCTGCCAGAGCATGTGTCGGGAGCACTGCAGATATTTCAGCGACTACTGTTGCAAGAAAAATCACCCAGAAACTCAAATTTGAAAAACCATAACCCATTGGTTTAAGAACAGCATGAACAGCCATGTAATAAGCAAGGAATTTGAGCACCCTGCAGATAACTGAGTAAAAATATACTTTGCCGTACACCCTTCTCTGCTTAATTAAATCAATGCTTGTATTGATGTCACAAAGCTTATGGAAGATATAACTTACAGCCCTGTTTTTCCCGGCTCTCTTATTCATTACATGTCTGTCTATAAGTCCAGTAAAAAACCTTATAACCGGCGAAAGATAAAACAATAGCAGCATTGAAGCTATAAGAAGCAGTGATGCAATAAGTATTACAGGCCATGAAGAGAAAGAAAAGCTGGCAAACCCCATTGTCAGCCACACTATAATTATGCTTACAACTATAAGAGTAAAGACAATCGCAAGGTCAAACACCATTATAAGGACCATTGTTGATATGCCAACCTCAACCGGAAACTTGAATTTTCTTGTAAGCACATAAACATAGGAGAGCTCGCCTGTTCTTGCCGGCAGGACCATCACAAATGCATTTCTAATGAGCGCAGTCAGGAACATATCAAAAAACCTGATATTGCCTGTGCCTACAAGCAGCTGGGTGCGGTATGCCCTGAAGATATCGCTTATAAAAATGATACATATGGCAGCAATTATTGACGGTTTATAAATATTGACAATTGCGCTTTTTATTTCTTCAAAAGATACCTGCCTGAGCAGGAAAATGACCAGGAATATGCCAAACCCCACCACAATGACTATATTTAAAATTCTCAGCAGCAGGCTGCGCCATTTTTTGGGTTTTTTTGACGCTGCATTTTCAGGCGTTTTAATGTTTTCTGAAATGCTGTTTCCATTATTTGCAGGTTCAGGCATATTGTAAGAACTCCGGGTTTGCTGCCTATCCTTTTGTGGCAAATCTTTGTATCTGCTTCTTTAAAGGAGACATCATCTTTATTATAGATTCGCCGTACTTGGAATAATATATTTTAAAAAGCAGTGCTCTTTTAAGAGACCTGCCCCTGTAGACTCTCCATGGAAATCTCCTGTAGCACTGCAGTATCTGTTTTCTTGTAAACTGAGGCATTTTAAGATAAGTGTCTGTCCTGGATACAAACTCTTCTTCCTCTTTTTCTTTCTCGATGAAATTGTTTTCTATGCAGACATCATATAATGGAGTCCCCGGATAGGGTTCAAAAATGTAATTTACTATGCTGTTTGGCTGTATTTTACGATTCAGGTTAACAGTTTCCATATGATTTGCAACGGTTTCAAATGGAAAACCTACTATATTGAATGTTTTTGTCTTTATTCCTACTTTTTTTGCAAGCAGGAAGGCCTCTTCAATCTTTTTATTGCTCATCGGTCTTTTTAGAATTTCTTTCCTGAATTTTTCATCTCCCTGCTCAAGTCCCATTGCAATACGGTAACATCCGGCATCTTTGAGCATTTCAAGTATTGACTGGTCAAGATTTTCAACACGGGTGTTTATTTCAAAAGGGTAACCTATTTCTGTCTTATAGGCTTTACAGAACTGCTCAACATAATTCTTGTTGATTGTAAACACATCATCATTTAAATAAACAGATTTGACCCTATACCTGGTAACAACATCCTTTATTTCAGCTATTACATTTTCCATGCTCCTAAACCTGACATATCTGCCCTCTGCCACTTTACGTAAACCGCTGTTGCTGCAATATGTGCAGCTATACGGGCATCCCCTGGATGCCATGAACTCTGCCCTGTCATAATCTGAGTTTATTATTTCCTGGAAATCAAACAGTTCCCTGTCCACAAATGGCAGCTCGTCCAGGTTTTCAATAAAGGGTCTGCAGGGATTAGGGTATACTTTTCCATCTTTTTTAACCCAGATATTTTTTATACCTGTAATATCCTGTCCCCTTTCAAGTGCATTGACAAGCTCAAGAAGCGCAAACTCGCCCTCACCAACGCACACAGCATCAAGATATTCATTTGTTTCCAGCTCCTCGGGCACAAGGCTTATATGCGGTCCACCGCAAATAGTAAAAACTCCAAGATGGCTTATGTCTTTAAGAAGCCTTTTGATATATTTATATTGAAAACTTACAGTGGTGATCCCGACGATCCCCGGTTTAAACTGCTCGATTTTTGATATAAGAGGTTTGGGGTCATAATTGCCATAAATATACTGGAGGTCTGTCTGATGACCGGCTTTTTTAAGCATTGCTGAAAGTGAGCCAAGACCGTAATGATAACTTAAGGCGCCGCCCCTTATATTGATATCAGGATATACAAATAATACTTTCACTTTATTAAACCTCCCGTATTGATTTGATGAAATTATAGTACTCAGATAAACTGCGTCAAGTGTATTTATTTTAGCTTTAGCTATGTTTATCTTAGCCGCTTAGATTTTAACTGTGTTTATACTGGCCGCTTATATTTTAGCTATGTTTATCCTGACCGCTTATATTTTCGTTTTATTTGCCCTGGCAGCTTATCAATGCAATCAAGAAGTCATTTTTTAGGCTTTATTGAAATGTTCCTGAAAAGGACTGAAAGCTCACGGGTATCGCTGCTGATTTTAAGCTCCCGGGGAACTGTGGAGTATCTGTACCTGAAAACAAGATCATTTATGCCGTCTTTTATAATGCTTTCAGGCAAATCAAAAGATAATCTTGAAAAATCAGCATCAGCATTAAATTCATGACTTCCCACTTCCACATTGTTTAAAAATACTGTTATTGTCTGCCTGTCCTTTTTATTATCCAGCGGTTTTGCAGTTATATCCAGGACATAGTCCTTTATTATCCCGTTTATTTCAATAAATATGACAGAAAATTTACCCGTTGCCCAGGTGCCTATCCCGCTTTCAACATTGCTGAACCCATAAATAAGATAAGGTGCTGACGTGACACTGGCAAAATCGACTTCCACCATACCGCCAATACCTGTTTCAATAACATTATTTTCTTCAGGAACAAACACTTGCATGAAGCTGACCCTCTGCTGCCTTTCTGTAACAGCAGGAAAATAGTAAAGCCTTGAAACATCGTCCCTTGCAGTCAATACCTGGTATTTGCTTAAACTGTCAAGGAGCTTCTTTATGGAGGGGTCAACATGCTCTTTAGTAAAAAGTGATTTTGATGTAAGTACCCAGACATTTTTATCAGGATTATTATTTAAAACATCCACAAAAGCCATAAGGCTGCGCAGGACTTCGGCGCCATAGGTGTCATCTATCACTTTCCCATCTTCATCATGGTATGGCGCCCATGAAACAAGGTTCCCCGTCCATAGCCAGTAATCTACTTTACCTGTATATGGCGGAGAATTGTAAATATCAGTAGTTATTACAATATCGCCTGGCTTCAGATGCTGTGCAACATATTTTGCACCGGTCGCCGCATCCCAGTGTATGTTCCATGAATTGGAAATTGAATAATAAATATTTAAAGTCTCATTATGTTTTTTATAAGCCAGCTTCCAGCTCTCCCTGAAATTTATCCCATCCACAAGAAATATTGAAGTCACACAGAAAATGATAGTGAGAAATATTATTGCCGGTTTTGAAAAAACCTGGCCTGCTTTAGCCTGCCTGTCAGAAACGCTGCCGGTTACACTTTTATTCTCTGCAGACATTTCAGTATTCAGGAGGATTTCTCTCTTTTTGCTGCTGAATCTTTCTTTGAACGCGACTATTGCACCGGACACAAGCTTTACTGCCGACACTGAAATAAAAAAGACAGAATAAGAAAAACCTGTGATAAAAAGCGGCATTAAAAAATACATATAGCGCTGCTGTCCATACATATTTCCAAAAGAAATAAAAACAATGGTCAGTATAAAGGTTGAAAGAACAAGAAAAAGATTAAAGGGCCACCTGAAATTGTTTCGAGCTGTTATAAAGTTTTCATTTAGCAAAAAATCTTCCGGCTGACTCTTTTTCCTGATAGAAATAAATATTGCAAATGCTATAAATATAAGAATACCAGTCATAAATACCCAAAACATTTTTTGAAACATGATATTAAGCATCCTGAAATAAAAAGGATCCGGAAACTTAAGATAAGCAGCTGTCATGGATTTAAAGCTGCTGTCTGCTGCATAAAAACTCCTGCCCACTTTCCAGAAAAATACCTGGTTTATAATCTGCAGCACATTTAAGGCAAGCACAATAATAAATGGTATGATTATCTCTTTTTTAAAGAACTGTTTGCCTTTGTAAAATATAAGAAGCGGGAAAAGCAGGATAAGAGTAATGCCCACTCCGTGGACAAGAGGTGTCAGCACCATAAAAACTGCAGCAAGTACCCTGAAAGGTTTTTTATCTTTTATAAAACCAAGGTAAAAGAAAAGGAAAGCCAGTACGTAAAAGAACTGGTAATCCGAATAATACCTTGCTTCTCTTGAAAACTGGACATACCATGTTGACAGACACATTATCAATGCACTTAAGAAGCCTGCATATTTATTTGCCAGCTCTTTGCCTATAAAATAACTGACTATTATTGAGCCGACCCCAGATAAAACACTGACTATGCGAAATGAGAATTCCCCGGGCCCGAAAATTAGGACAGGAAGGGCTTTGAGATAATAATCAAATATGCCGTGCCATAAAATATTTCCTGAAGGCAGCCTCGGATATCCATATTTTAGTATACTTATGGTACCTATAAATGTGTGGCCGTCATCGCCCCAGAACGACAGATACCCGAGGTTTCTGATTCGCAGATAAAACCCGAACCCTGCTATGGCAAGCAGGCACAGAAAAGTAAGGACATTTTTTAAGTCCTTAAAATAAATTTTAATCCATATATTGGAATTTAATGGTCTTTGCATCATGAAACTAAATTGTATTATTTTTATTTGCTTACTTCAAATCATGTTTCTGTATTAGCATCCAAAATAATGATAATAAAAAAATTAATTCATAACTTCTATTGCATAATCGTTTTTCTCAAGTTCTTTGCCATTAGATGCATTAGTTAATTTTACATTTGTCTCCTGCGCTCTCCTGGTTTTTTTTATTTCTTCTTTCCCGATTTCAGATTTCTTTGAAAATTCAAGACTCAATCCAACAACATCTGCAGTTATGCTGATAATGTTGAACTTTTTACCATCTCTGTTTTCCCACGTTCTAAGATTAATGTGTCCCCCTGCAAAGATTCTATCACCTTTTTTCAGTGAATTTGCACAGTTTTCAGCAAGGTGATTCCAGGTCGTAATATTAAAGAAATCAACAGTATTATTCTCTTCTCCGTCAGCATATTTCCATCTTTTGTTAACAGCTATGCTCATTTCTGTTATAGCAACTCCTTCATTTGTATATTTTAATTCCGGATCTCTTGTAAGATTACCTAAAAGAAATATATGATTAATATTTACCACTTATCCTCCTATTTTCGCTAATTTTATTAATATTCAAATTTAAAATTTTTACAGTTATCCCATACTTCATCCCACGGGTATATGATCTTTGCAGATGACGATGAATATATAACAGATCCATCAAAACCAAATTTATCAATTATTGAAAAGTCTAAAATTTTTGATACTTCTACATTAATTGAGTCATAAGTTTTTTCTATTCTGCTTATATTGCATTCAGAATTTTCTGCAATTTTAACAGCAACCTGATATATATTTGCTTCATCAAAGAATAAAAGGTTTTGCGCCAGCGCAAGGGATATGGAATCTGAAGTATTTTTAACCTGAGTTCTTGCAACAAAAATTCTGCACAAAT
>MWAX01000075.1 GCA_002068775.1 Actinobacteria bacterium ADurb.Bin346
TTGTCAGGTTCAGCGCGGATGTAGAAAAAATAATGAGCGAATGCGGAAAAGTCCCGCTTCCCCCATATATTAAAAATGAAACAATAGAAGAAAATCGTTACCAGACGATATATGCAAAAATTTCAGGCTCTGCAGCAGCCCCAACCGCAGGGTTCCATTTTACAGAAAAGCTTATGGAAGAAATAAAGAATAAAGGAATTTTGTTTGCAAAGCTTTCCCTTGATATTGGCCTTGATACATTCAGGCCGGTTGTAGAAGAAAATATTGAAGAGCATGTGATACACAGTGAAAAATATTTTTTAAGCGATTGTGAGGCTGCCGCTATATTAGAAGCAAAGAAAAGAGGGGGAAGAATAATTGCAGTGGGAACAACATCTACAAGGGTCCTCGAGACAATAGTTTCAGAATGCGGTTATCTCAGAGGCGCATCAGGCAGCACCTCACTTTATATATACCCCGGCTATAAATTCAGGATTGTTGATGCAATGGTGACAAATTTCCATCTTCCCGGATCAACGCTTATAATAATGGTCAGCGCATTTGCAGGTAGAGAAAATATAATGCGTGCTTATGAAGAAGCAAAAAACAATGATTACAGGTTTTTCAGTTTCGGAGACTGCATGTTTATTTACTAGTGCACCATCCATAAATAATTTAGATTCAGGATGAAATTGGAGTTTTTTAATACATTAAAAACCGATGATTTCTGTTCTGCGAGGGCAGGCAGATTAGTGACACCCAGGGGCAATATAGATACTCCTGTTTTTATGCCAGTGGGAACAAAAGCTACAGTAAAAGCAATAACCCAGCAGCAGCTGAAAGAGATGGGTTTTAATATAATACTTGCAAATCTTTATCATCTTTATCTTCAGCCAGGGATAGAGATTCTAAAATGCTCAGGAGGGCTTCATTCTTTTATGGGCTGGGACAGGAATATATTGACAGACAGCGGAGGATTTCAGGTATACAGCCTTGACAGTATAAGAAAGATAACTGATGAGGGGGTCCACTTCAAATCAGTAATCGATGGATCAGAACATTTTTTTACTCCCGGAAATGTCATCAGGATGCAGGCAGAAATAGGCTCAGACATAATTATGGTCCTTGATGAATGCATACCTTTTACAGAAGATGCAGCCTATACAAGAAAGGCAGCTGAAAGGACTTTGAATTGGGCTGAAACATCGCTTAAGGCCAGAGAAAAAATAAAAAGAGAAGAAGGAAAAACTCTTAAAGTCTTCGGAATAGTCCAGGGCGGTTTTATAAAACAGATAAGAAAATTCTGCTCAGAAGCTATATCCGGAATGGATTTTGATGGCATTGCAATCGGAGGCTTAAGTGTCGGAGAAGACAGGGCTTTGACCATGGACATTCTTGGATATTCTGCAGATTTTATTGACAGAGGCAGGCCATTTTACTTCATGGGCCTTGGAGATCCGCCTGGTATTGTTGATGCAATATATTATGGTGTTGATATGTTTGACTGTGTCATGCCTACAAGGATTTCAAGGATGGGCAGCGCTTTTACTAAAAAAGGTAAAATAAATATCAGGAATAAAAAATACTCTGCTGACTTCAGCCCGCTTGATGATAGCTGTGATTGCATGACATGCAGGAATTATTCGAGGGCTTATTTAAAACATATTTATAAGAGCAGAGAGATACTTTCTGCAATGCTGCTTACAATACATAATCTTCAGTTCATGTTAAACCTTGTCAGGGCTTCAAGGAATGCAATACTGAATGGCAGTTTTGCAAAATTCAGGCTGGATTTTATTGAAGAATATAATAGCGAGAAGGGCAGGATGACATCCGGATGCTAAAATTAAGAGATTTAAAGGATGCTTTATTGTACTGAAAGTATTTACTGTAAATATGCAGGAACTATTATATAGATATAAAAATAATATAAAAATAATCATTTAAAAAAATATTGCAAATTTTTTTAAAATGTTAATAATAGTAGTATTTGATTGGCATTTATTACCAATTTTACTAAAAAAACATTTAGGAGTGATATTTTAATGTCAAAAAAAATTATTTCAATAATTCTGTTAATCATTATTGCAGCGGGGTTGATTGCAGTAATGGCAGGGTGTACGCTGCTTTTTCCGACTGCAACATCAGCCACTGTGGCTGGGGCAACCACCGCAACAACTGAAGCACCTACAGGGTGGAGGGCCATTTTTGCAAATTACGGGACCTGGATATGGCTCGTAATACTTGGTGTTGCATTTTATTTCCTGCTCATTAGGCCTCAAAGGTCAAGGTCAAAGAAAGCACAGGACTTGATGAACAGCATTAAAAGAGGGGATGAGGTAGTTACAATCGGAGGTTTTTACGGCAGGATAAAGGATGTCAGAGAAGATACAATAATAATTACAATTGCTGGCGGGGTAGATGTCAAGATATCAAAAAGCGCCATTGCAAGAGTAGTCACTACGCAGGGGACTGTGGATACACAGAATAAAATGTGATACCGGCTGATAGTTTTTTTATAATTTTATAATTTTCAGTATTAAATTACTGTGTGATTAAGCACAAAAGGGTTTTAAATGAGAAGCAGAATAGCAAACATTGTAGTAATCGCAATATTTATAATCATACTCGGCATATGTTTTTACTACATTTTTATCAATGGCGTCCAGAACTCAATAAAGCTGGGCCTTGACCTGAGTGGCGGTACACAGATAATCTTAAAACCCGCTGAAATTGGAACCGAAAAGGTCAGCGACGAAGCCATTGATAAGGCACAGCTTATTATGCTGAACAGGATTGATAAACTCGGAATATCAGAGCCGCTTGTCACCCGTGATTATAACAGGAATATAATTGTCCAGCTTCCCGGTGTCGATGATCCTGAAAGGGCAATTGATATTATAGGCAAAACTGCGCAGCTTGAGTTCAAAGTAGTTGAGTCAGTTGATGAAAAAGGAAATCCTGTTTTAGGCCCGACCCTTATGACTGGCGATAAATTATCTAAAGCCCAGGCTGGATATAGTCCAAACGGGCAGATAATTGTTTCTATGGTCTTTACAGATGAGGGATCCAGACAATTTGAAAAAATAACTTCAGAAAATGTCGGTAAACAGCTCGCAATTGTACTTGATGGTGAAGTCAGATCAGCCCCAAGAATAAAACAGGCAATATCGGGAGATGCTGTAATAGAAGGCATCGGCACGCTCGAAGAAGCAAAAGATGTTGCATTAGTGCTGCAAACCGGTGCTCTGCCGGTAAATCTTAAAATACAGGAAAGCCAGACAATAGGGCCCACTCTGGGACAGGACAGCCTGCAGCAGAGCATTCTTGCAGGAATAATCGGCTTTGCTCTTGTTGCAATTTTTATGCTTGCGATGTACAGAGGCCTGGGCATGATTTCAATTATTGGTCTTATATGCTATATTACGATATTTTGGGGCATACTTGCAGGTTTGAAAAC
Source organism: Actinobacteria bacterium ADurb.Bin346 (assembly GCA_002068775.1). Classification (GTDB taxonomy): domain Bacteria; phylum Actinomycetota; class Humimicrobiia; order Humimicrobiales; family Humimicrobiaceae; genus Fen731. Next base: position 3,440 of record MWAX01000075.1, read on the forward strand.
CCCGGTAACCCTTCCTGGAATAGCCGGTGTTGTGCTGACAATCGGTATAGCAGTTGATGCAAATGTGCTTATTTACTCCAGGATAAAGGAAGAAATCCTCAAAGGCAAGAGTAAATATGCTGCATTCAATGAAGGATTCAGGAATGCTCTTAAAGCAATTATCGATTCAAATATTACTACTCTGATAACTGCAGCAGCCCTTTACAGATTCGGCACAGGCCCAATACGGGGTTTTGCAGTTACACTTGCAATCGGAGTGGTCATAAGCATGTTTACTGCAATAATACTTGTGAGAGCTATTTTGTTCTTAATTGTCAATTCAAGAGTCATAACTCCCGGGTTCATTGGCGTAAAATTACCAAAATTAAACCAGGATTCAAGGGTTATTAAGGAGAAATAATTGGCTGACAGAAAAAAACCGGTTAAAAAAGTTGATAAAATTTCCGAAACCGTGAACCTTGGTGAAAGAAGCTATAAGTTTGATTATATAAGAAAAAGCAAGTTTGCTGTAATCATTTCCCTGACTTTTATTGTAGCCGGCCTGGTGATGTTTTTAATCAGGGGTTTTAATTTTGGAATTGATTTCATTGGCGGAAACCTCATGGAAATAAAATTCACAAAGAGTATTTCAATTACAGAATTAAGGGGTACAATGGGAAGTATTGGTTATGGAAATGCTATCCTTCAGAATACTGAAGAAAATCAGTATATAATCAGGACCATTCCGCTAAGCACTGAACAGAAAACACTGATACTTGATACCCTTGATGCAAAAATAGGCATAGAGCAGCCGCTGCTGCAGGACAGAAACGTAGCCCCGGGTTTTACTCATACAATTATAAAAAATACTCTTATCGCTGTGGCAATAAGTATTGCAGGCATATTAATATATGTGTGGATAAGGTTTGCTGTCAGGTTTGCACTTATAGCAATTCTTGAGCTTATTCATGACCTTTTAATAATATTGAGTTTTTATGCAATTACTTTCCGCGAATTTAATACAACCACAATTGCCGTAATCCTTACTATACTCGGCTATTCTCTAAGTGACGCAATTATTATATTTGACAGAATACGTGAAGAATTAAGGGTAAACAAAAGGGATAAATTTATTGATATCACAAACTATTCTGTAAATAAGACAATCGTGCGCTCTCTGGGTACAGCAGCAACCACCTTGTTCCCGATAATAATCCTGCTTATTGTAGGAAACGAGACCCTTAAAGACTTTGCTTTTGGTTTATTCATAGGAATAGTATCAGGCAGTTTTTCTTCAATATTTATAGGGCCCCAGCTGCTTGTTGGCTGGAACAACAGATTTCCAAGATATAAAAAATAAGGCTCATGTCATCAGGCATTGAAAAAAACTGGATAAGCATCCAAAAAAATGATTTTGACGACTCAAATATAAAAAAATATTCCTCAAACAAAATATTAACACAGTTACTTGCAAACAGAGGGATAACAAGCCGGGAGCAGGTTTTTTCGTATCTTTACCCATCATTTAAAGACCTGAATGACCCCTGCCTCCTGCCCGGGATTCAGGACGCGGTTTCAAGAATTAAATGCTCAATAGAAGAAAATGAAAACATCATAATTTTTGGCGACTATGACACTGACGGGATAATAAGCACTGCCATGATGTACAATTTTCTTAAAAAAGTTAAATCTTCAATCAATGTGGATTATTATATCCCTGACAGGTTTGAAGAAGGCTATGATATTAATGTTGATTTTATCTGGAAAATATCTTCAGTTAAAAAGTATAGCCTTGTCATTTGTGTTGATTGCGGCACAAATGCATCTGAAGTCATTGATTTTATAGAATCTGACGTCAATAATCCTGACATTGTTGTTTGTGATCACCACGAGCCCTCCGGCGGCAGCCTGGAAGAATTTAAGAAATATTCTAAATATATTATTGTAAATCCAAAACTGCCCGGCTCCAGTTACCCGTATAAATTCCTCAGTGCTGCCGGGGTGACATTCAAAGTCATACATGCGATTCTAAAAAATCTTGATGATGAAAGAAAAAAAAGTTTTTCCAGGCAGTATCTTAATGAAATAATAGATATGGCTGCCGTATCAACAGTTGCAGATCTGATGCCGCTGACTGGTGAAAACAGAGTAATTGTAAAAGCAGGTTTAAAAATAATTAAAAATTCAAAAAATCCGGGCCTGTTGAAAATGGTCAATAAAATCATCCAGGAAAAATCAAAGATTTCAGCATATGACATAGGATTTATAATAGCGCCCAGGCTTAATGCTGCCGGCCGCATAGAGCATGCGGAAAAAGGACTGGATCTGCTAATTGACAAACAAGCGAAATATACACTGCAGACATTATCTTCAAATAGATTTGATAAAATACTTGACGAGCTGGGAGAGTTAAACATAAAAAGGCAAAAAATCCAGAAAAATATCCTGTCTGAGATACTGGAAAATGCGGAGTATAAAAATAAAATAAAGAAATATAGGGTGCTGATTGCCAAATCAGAGAAATGGAATGAAGGGGTGATTGGCGTGGTAGCTGCGGATATTGTAAAAAAATACAATGTGCCGGTTATCCTTTTTAAACAAAATGGAAACAATTTGAAGGGCTCAGGCCGAAGCAATGGAAGCTTCGACCTTTACAGCAGTCTTTGCCAGCTAAAAAAATATTTTACCAAGTTTGGAGGTCACA